>NZ_OZ208512.1:1013500-1322000 GCF_964512435.1 Tenacibaculum insulae
TTATAAGGAAGGAAATCATAAAGGCTGTTTAATAACCAACACCTACAATGAATTTTGTGAAAGTGAAGACAAAATTATAAAAGATGAAATGAATGCTTTTATGAACAATTTGAAATCTGTTATTATTGATAAATTAAAAACCAATAACACTAAAAATGAAGAAACCATTTTAAAACAAGCAAACTACTTACTATTGGCAAAGCATGGTTTAGCTGCTGCTGCTCGAGTAAACAACCAACAAGAAATTAACGACTATATAGAAATGACTTTCATAAACTTATAAGCATTTTTTTTACATCAAAACTAAACGACTGTTTAGTTATTTAAATATTAATTATAAAACAAATATTATGACAACTTTAAAAATTCACAACTCAGAAACAGCTCCAGAAGGTAGCAAACTACTATTAGAAAACTCACAAAAAGCCTACGGAATGATTCCTGGTTTACACGGCGTATTGGCTGGAGCACCAAAAATTTTAGAAGCCTACCAAACATTACATCAACTGTTCACAGAAACCTCTTTTAATGAAGAAGAATTAACGGTAGTTTGGCAAACAATTAATGTAGAGCACGCTTGCCATTACTGCGTACCTGCACATACAGGAATTGCAAAAATGATGAAAGTTGATGATACAATTACCGAAGCTTTACGTAATAAAACTCGTTTAGAAAACCCTAAATTAGAAGCTTTGCGTACCTTGACTTTATCTATAGTAAGAAACCGTGGAAATATTACTCAAAATGATTTAGAAGCTTTTTACGCAAATGGCTATACAGAGGCTCAGGTATTAGAAATTATCTTAGGTTTATCTCAAAAAACAATAAGTAACTATGTAAATCATATTGCTAATACCCCAGTAGACACCGCTTTTCAAAAATTTGCTTGGTCAAAATAATTGATAAATATTAAACCACAAACCTTCCTCTTAACATGGAAGGTTTTTTATAATTATGAAAGAAAAATTAAAAATAGATATCATATCTGATGTTGTATGTCCATGGTGTACTATTGGTTACAAACGATTAGAAAAAGCCATCTCTGATTTAGACTTAAAAGATCAAATAGAAATTGAATGGCACCCTTTTGAATTGAATCCTGATATGCCAATCGAAGGGCAAGATTTAACAGAACATATTACTGAAAAGTATGGTGCAACACTCGAACAGCAAAAACAATCTCAAACACAAATGACTATTGCAGGAAGAGAAGTTGGTTTTAAATTCGATTATTTTGATACAATGCGTATTGTAAACACTTTTGATGCTCATGTATTATTAGATTATGCTAAAGAAAAAGGAAAACAAACTGAATTAAAAATGGCACTTACTAAGGCTTATTTTAGCAATAGAAAAAACGTGTCAGAAAGAGAAATTTTAAAGGAGGTTCTTATAGAAATAGGCATAAATACAGAAAAAGCTTTTACTTATTTAAATGATAAAGAAATTCGTTATAATGTAAGAAACAAACAATCATATTGGAAAAGCATGGGAGTAAACTCGGTACCAACCTTTGTTTTTAACAAAAAAAATACTGTAACTGGTGCACAGCCTATAGAAACATTTAAGCAAATCTTAAAAAACTTTTAAAAACTAGGTGAAAAAAAAGACGCTTTATATAAAGCGTCTTTTTAATTTTATTTATCTAAAGTAATTTTACTTTAATTTTTTCTTAACTGCTACTTCAGTATAAGCTTCAATTGTATCACCTTCTACAATATCGTTGTATCCTTTAATTTGAAGTCCACAATCATATCCTTTAGTTACTTCTTTAACATCGTCTTTAAAACGTTTTAATGAAGTTAATAAACCATCGTGCACTACAATTCCGTCTCTAATAATACGGATTTTAGCATCACGTGTTATTTTACCTGTCATCACCATACATCCTGCAATGTTACCAACTTTAGAAATTTTATAAACCTCTCTAATTTCAACATTACCAAGAACTTCTTCTTTCATTTCAGGAGATAACATTCCTTCCATGGCATCTTTAAGATCGTTAATAGCATCATAAATAATAGAGTATGTTCTAATATCAACTTCTTCTCTATCTGCAACTACACGTGCATTTCCTTGCGGACGTACATTAAATCCAACAATAATTGCATCTGAAGCGGTTGCTAATAATACATCAGATTCGGTAATTGCACCAACTCCTTTATGTAAAATATTAACTTGAATTTCTTCAGTAGATAATTTTTGGAATGAATCTGTTAAGGCTTCTACCGAACCATCTACATCTCCTTTTAAGATAATGTTAAGCTCTTTAAAGTCTCCTAATGCGATACGACGACCAATTTCTGCTAATGTTAATGTTTTTTGAGTTCTTACAGATTGCTCTCTTTGTAATTGAGAACGTTTTGCTGCAATTTGCTTCGCTTCACGCTCATCTTCAAATACATTAAACTTATCACCTGCTTGTGGTGCCCCGTCTAAACCTAATATTGATACTGGTGTAGATGGTCCTGCTTCTTTTACTTTATTTCCTTTATCATCAAACATAGCTCTTACTTTACCACTATGTTTACCGGCTAAAATATAATCTCCAATTTTTAAAGTACCTGCTTGTACTAATATTGTTGATACATATCCTCTACCTTTATCTAATAAAGCTTCTACAACAGCTCCTGTTGCATTTTTATCAGGATTTGCTTTTAATTCTAAAATCTCAGCTTCTAATAATACTTTTTCTAATAATTCAGGAATTCCTTGACCAGTTTTTGCTGAAATATCTTGCGATTGAATATTACCTCCCCATTCTTCAATTAATAAATTCATGGCAGATAATTGTGTTTTTACATTATCTGGATTCGCATTTGGTTTATCAATCTTATTTATTGCAAATATGATTGGTACACCCGCTGCTTGTGCGTGAGATATCGCTTCTTTAGTTTGCGGCATTACATCATCATCGGCAGCAACTACAATAATTACTAAATCGGTTACTTGCGCTCCACGAGCACGCATTGCGTAAAGGCCTCGTGACCTGGTGTATCTAAAAATGCAATTTTTTGTTCACCTACAGGCACTGCATACGCACCAATATGTTGTGTAATTCCTCCTGATTCTCCATCAATTACATTTGCCTTACGGATGTAATCTAATAAAGATGTTTTACCATGATCTACGTGACCCATTACCGTAATAATTGGCGCACGTGTTATTAAATCTTCTGGCTTGTCTACTACTTCTTCGATAGATTCCTCTACCTCAGCACCAACAAATTCTACCTTATAGTTAAATTCCTCAGCAACAATAACTAATGTTTCAGCATCTAAACGCTGGTTCATTGTTACCATCATCCCTAACATCATACATGAAGAAATAATGTTCGTTACAGGAACATCCATCATGGTAGCAACTTCACTTACAGTAACAAATTCTGTTACTTTTAAGATTTTGTTATCTAATGCTTGAGCTTCTTGTTCTGCTTCAGTTTGTTCTCTGTGAGCATCCCTTTTATTTCTACGGTATTTTGCTCCTTTACCTTTTTTAGATTTACCTTGAAGTCTTTCTAAAGTTTCACGTACTTGTTTTTGTACTTCTGCTTCAGTTGGTTCTTCTTTTTTAACGGCTGGTCTTTGAGCTCCTCTACCTCTAAATCCTGGTCTATTATTTCCACCACGATTTCCTCCTCTGTTTTGTGCAGGTTTTGCTGCATTTCCAGTTTTTGGAGCACCTGGTTTGCTAATTCTTTTACGTTTCTTTTTATCTCCGTCAGATTTAGCGTCAGGCTTTTTCTTTTTAGGTCTTTCAAATTGTTTTAAGTCAATTTTTTGACCTGTAATTTTTGGACCATCAAGTTTTTTATACTGAGTTTTAATTTTCTCAGCAGTTTCAGGAGTAACTTCAACAGGTTTTTCTTCTTTTACCTCCTCTTTTTTAGTTGCTACTACCTTTTCAGTTGCTTTTACTTCAACTTTTTTAGGAGCTTCTTTTACTATTTTAAATTTAGCTTTAACAGGTTTAGTTCTTTCAACTTTTGCAGGTTCAGTTTTCTTTTCTTCTACCTTTGCAGTTGGCTTAACCTCCTCTTTAACAGTTTCTTTAGCTGGCGCTTCTTTTTTAGGGGCTTCAACAACCTCTTTAGCTTCAACTTTTACAGGTTCTTTTTTGTCTTCAACTGCTTTACCAGTTTTAACATCAATTTTACCAACTGTTTTAAACTCTAATTTTTTAGCTTTGGCTTTTAAAACTTCTTGCTTTTTAGCTTCGTCTTCTAACCTCTTCTTTTCTTGCTCTTCTTCTACCTGTTGACGAATAGCTTCCTTTTCTTTACGCTTTTCTTCGCTTACTTCTTTAGAGGCTACTTTTTTAGATTTATCTGTTTGAAAACCATCAAATAATATTTGATATTCTTTATCAGAAATCTTTGTTGTAGGACGAGCCTCTATTTCATGACCACTTTTAGCTAAGTGTTCTACAGCTCTATCTAAAGAAATGTTTAATTCTCTTAATACTTTATTGAGTCTTAATTTGTTGCCTTCAGCCATAAATTATTTTATACTTTATATTCAAAAAACACACTTTATACTTTAGTATAGTTATGTTTTTTTTCTTTGATTATCAGATTTTGTATTGATTATCATCAATTTTGCAGGAGACTGATTTCCTTAATATATAATTTCTATTCTTCGAATTCTTCTCTTAAAACTCTTTGAACATCTAAAATTGTTTCTTCTTCTAAATCGGTTCTTTGCACTAACATTGATACGTCTTTTTCAAGAACACTCTTTGCGGTATCTAAACCTATTTTTTTGAATTCGGCAATTACCCAAGCTTCGATTTCATCAGAAAATTCTGTTAATTCAACATCTTCTTCTTCAATACCTTCGCGTTGTACGTCAATTTCGTAACCAGTTAAATCACTTGCTAAACGAATATTAACTCCTGAACGACCAATTGCTTTTGATACTTCTTCTGGTTTTAATAAAACATTTACACGTCCTTTTTTACCATTTTTCTCTTCCTCGTAAAGTTTAATTTCTACTGAAGTTACTTTGGCTGGACTTAATGCTCTTGATACGAATAACTCTTCGTTTTTGGTGTAATTGATTACATCAATATTTTCGTTACCTAATTCACGAACAATTCCATGAATACGAGAACCTTTTACACCAACACAAGCTCCAACAGGGTCAATTCTATCATCATAAGAATCTACTGCTATTTTTGCTTTATCACCTGGTATTCTTGCAACTCCTTCAATGGTAATTAAACCATCAAATACTTCTGGAATTTCTTGTTCAAATAACTTAACCAAAAATGCTGGCGAAGTTCTTGATAAAAGAATAACTGGTTTATTACCTCTTAATTCTACTGATTTTATAACTCCACGAACGGCATCACCTTTTCTAAAAAAATCTGAACGAATTTGCTCACTTTTTGGCAATACAATTTCGTTTCCTTCATCATCTAACAAAATTACTGCATTATGACGAATATGGTGTACTTCTGCACTATAAATTTCACCTTCTAAATCTTTAAATTGTTTAAAGATATTGGTACTATCGTGTTCATGTATTTTAGAAATTAGGTTTTGACGTAACGCTAAAATGGCACGTCTTCCTAAATCTATTAACTTTACTTCTTCCGATACATCTTCACCAATTTCAAAATCTGGCTCAATTCTTCTTGCTTCAGCAAGTTCAATCTCTTCGTTATCATCTTCAGAAAAACCATCAGCTACTACTATACGGTTTCTCCAAATTTCTAAATCTCCTTTATCAGGATTTATAATTATATCAAAGTTATCATCAGAACCAAACCTACGTTTTAATGCTGCACGAAAAACTTCTTCTAAGATAGACATTAATGTAACCCTGTCTATACTCTTATTATCTTTAAACTCTGAAAATGATTCAATTAACGCAATATTTTCCATTTCATTCTCTTATTAAAATATGATCTTCACTTTTGCTTCCTTAATCTCTTCATACAATAAAACCATTGTTTTTTCTACTGTATGTTTTCCTTTACCTATTGGCTTAGGCTCTCTTGCTTTCCAAAACAATGTAATATTTTCATCTGTTGCTTCGGTTAACGTTCCTTCAAATTCTTCGGTTGCTGTTTTAACTTTCAGAATTCTATTTACATTCTTTTTATACTGGCGTTTAACCGTAAGTGGATGTGCAATATCAGGCGTAGTAACTTCTAAAGAAAAATCTTCTTCCTCTCTATCTAAATTGTTTTCTATCTTTCTGCTTATACGAATACACTCATTTAAAGGTACTCCAGAATCACCATCAACAATTACTTTTATTTTACTATTAGCCAAGAACTGTAAATCGATTAAATATAACGATTTATTTTCTTCTAAAGCTTCGTGTAATAATTCTTTTACTATCTCTTGATTCATCCTAAGGTATAAAAAGAGGGGACTCACGTCCCCTTCATCTATCTAATTAATAAATTTGCTGCAAATATAGTAAGTTATTCATTAACATACAAATATCTTTCTTATTCAAAATATTTTTCGTAATTTGAGAGAGCTACTTACTTCTAAATCTTTTCATTATGAAAAAAATATTACTTCCAGTCGATTTTTCTAAGCATTCAGAATACGCATCTAAGCTAGCTTGCAAAATTGCTTTAAAAACAAAAAGCGATGTACATTTAATTCATATGGTAGAATTACCTAGCGGATTTGCAGACATGGGTGCAGGAACCAACATTAGTATTCCGGAAAGCATGTTGTATATTAAAAAAATTAAAGAAAAACTTTTAGATTATAAAGAACGTTTTTTCTCTGAACTTGATGATGTTTACCATGCCATACGTTTTCAAAACCCTTATGATGGAATTAGAGATTATTCGAAAAAAATTAATGCCAATTTAATTATTATGGGATCTAAAGGACACACTGCTTTAGAAGAGATTTTAATAGGTTCTAATACCGAAAAAACCGTTAGAAACTCTGAAATCCCTGTAATTATCACTAAAAAAGAAACCGACGATTTTAAACTTAAAAAATTAGTTTTCGCCTCTACTTTCGAAAAAGATGAAGCAAAGGCTTTAGAAGGTTTTTTGCGTTTTGCTAACATGTTTGATAGTGATATTTATTTTTTGAAAGTAAATACGCCTCAAAAATTTGAAAGCACTGCCGATTCTAAAAATAAAATAAAAGCTTTTATAAAAAAGTATCAAATAACAAATTATTCGTTAAATGTGTATAGCGATAAATCAGTGCAGGATGGTATTTTAAATTTTTCGAGTGAAAATGATATCGATCTTGTTTCGTTAGCAACTCACGGAAGAAGTGGTTTATCTCGTTTTTTTAACGAAAGCATCTCGGTAAATTTATCTAAAAATGTTTTAAAACCTATTCTTACTTTTAAGATTTAATAAAGACAACTTGTTTTTAACGGATATTTTGATTTTTAAACCAATTATATACTCGAAACTCGCTATTTTCTTTAATATCCTGCCAAAAAAGATTGATATCGCCTGCATGATAATTTTTAAGAAATGACATAAAAAAACGTAACGGAAATTTTGGATTAGAAGACCAAACTAAGCCATCAGTAATTTCAATTTTTAGCGCTTCAGAATACATTTTACCATTGCTATATAAAAACCCCTTGTGCTGCTGTAATTCTGTTTTTTTTGATGCATCCCATGTTATCGGATTTGTGGTAACACTTCCTTTATACCAATTTTTATTATTAGGAAAATTTCCTTTTTTAAAAGTGTTCCACGAAACAAAACCACCAGTTTCTTTAGGTGAAACCATTGGCTTTATCGATTTAAATTCATTTTGTTTTACTCTCATTCCAGGAATAAAAGCAGCGATTAACCTTTTTTGTAAAGGCTTTTCATCAAAAAAATCTTTTAATAACTGAATTGCATGTCTAGATCCCTGACTGTGACCAGCAATAATAATGGGTCTGTTTTTATTGTACTTGCTTAAATAAATTTCAAAAGCACTTTTTACATCTTCATACGCAAGGTTTAAAGCTTTATCGCCACCTATTTTATATTTTTGATTAAAAGACCTGTAATGTGCTTGTCGATAAAAAGGAACATATACTTTTCCTGAAGTAGCAAAAGCAGATGCTTGAAATAAAACTGCACTATTAATAACTTTATTATTTTGTGCTTTATCCGTTATTGGCACATTCCAACGGTTATCTTTTTTATCTGTATTTAAAGTTGGATAAATATAAAAAACATCTGCCCGTAAAGTATCCGTTTCTTTAGAAGCGTATTTTTTAAAATTTTTAGGATATTTTAAAGGCAACACCGCCCAAGAGCTTTCTAACTCGTAATTTGGTTTTGGCGGAATGTTAGATTGATTAAAAACTTGTGTATTGTAGGTAGATTTACAACTACTAAAAAGAATAATTAAAAATAACGGAATTATAGTTTTCATATTTTTAATAAAATTTACGGCAATAAATAAACCAAAAACAACTAATTTAAATTACTTATTCTTGGTTTATAAAACACTTTTAATTTATACGGTTTATTTCCAATAATCAGCTACCCAAGGAGCAGGTCGCACGTATCTGTACCACTTACCTCTACCACCTTTAATAGCATTGTGCGGATTTATTTCTCCATGAAAAATAATAATTTTTGATCCTTTAGGAATGGTTGGTTTTTTCCAAAAAGCTAACGGAAAACGAGATACACAATCGTATTTAAAACTAGGACACCATTCTTTTGGCCAATATTGTAAATCTGAATTATCGTTAATACTATGAGTTAAATATTCTTGTTCGTTTCTATGAATTTTTCTTATTTCATCAAAATTCTTTAAAAAATCATCAAAAACATATCCGTGCTCACCTATATCAAATCTGTAAACAGACGAATTTCCTGTAATTCTCCACGATCTCCAACTATGATCTTTTATAATTCTAAAAGTACCATCAATAGTAAAAAAACAATCAATATTATCAACAATAACAATATCTAAATCTAAAAATAAAGCTCTTCCTTTAAGACCATATAAATCTTTTTTTAAAGTTGTTAATTTTTTCCACATACGTTCAGGAATATCTGTTCGGATGTTCATTTCAGGAATTTCATAACAATCTACCTCATCTATAATTCCAGTATTATCATCAGTAAAACAAACCATTTTAAAATCGAATGATAAGTTTTTTTTCACCATAGCATGTAGCCTATTTACATATTCTGCTCCGTAAAGAGTTCCCCATTTCATGCAAAATATATACTTCATTTCTGTGTCTTTACTACTCATTTTATATGTTTTTAAGCAAATCTTCGTTCTATAATTTCTAATAATCGGATTTCGTACGCTTCTTTTTCTGTCCAATCATAATCTGGTTTTATCATTTTATTGATAAATTTTTTAGCTTCTTTTTCTGTTTTAAAAGTATTTAACTGAGAAACAACTCTATTAAAATCACTTTGACTGCCATTAAACAAATGTTTTACAAAAACAATACGATCATTTAAACCTATTTGAATAACATTTTGCAAATGATCGTTTAATGATTTTTTCGAATCTGCTTTTTCAAACAAATCTGCCATTACATCAACAGAAATAGTGCCTTCTAATTCATCTTCAAGAGTAGGTGTTTTCTTTTCTCCCACATCCTTCACATCGTTTTTAACTGCATCATCTTCAAATAATAAAGATTCTAATTCATCAAAAGGTTGTTCTGTAATTATTTCAACCTCTTTTTCTTCAGTAATTTGAACTTCTTCTACAATTTTATCGGTAGTAATTTCAGTTTTCACTTCAATTACCTCTTTCCTTTCTTCTAATTGATGTACTATTTTATTTTGATCAATTAAAACTGAATCTCTTTTACTTTTTTGAACCCTAACCTCTTCTGCAACAACAATATCTTGTAATAATGCTTCTTTAGATTTTGAAGGATTTGGCGTGTTATTAATATATTCTTCTACATATGCTAAAACCGACAATTTTTCATAAACCTCATAAGCTTTTTGCTTCAATTCAAACACATCTTCTTTGTTTTTCATCTGTAAGATGCTGTGTGCTAAACTGGTTAAATCTGATGCTAATTTTTTGTGCATAAGTTGTTGTTTGAATTTAATTTTTGCGCGTAAAATTTAATAAATTTGTTCCTTGTTCGAAAGTAATACAAAAATCAATAATTAGAGCTTAAAATTACAAAATGTTTCTTGAAAATACAGTAAATCATACAGAACAATTTGGTTGGATTGAGGTAATTTGCGGCTCGATGTTTTCGGGTAAAACCGAAGAATTAATCCGTAGACTTAAACGTGCGCAGTTTGCTAAACAGCGCGTAGAAATATTTAAACCATCAGTAGATACGCGTTACGACGATGAAGAAGTAGTATCTCATAACGAAAACAGAATCCGATCAACTCCAGTACCTGCATCTTCAAACATACGTCTTTTAGCTAACAATGTTGATGTTGTTGGTATTGATGAAGCACAGTTTTTTGATGATGAAATTGTTGCCGTTTGCAACGATTTAGCCAACAGAGGTGTGCGTGTTATTGTTGCTGGCTTAGATATGGATTTTAAAGGAAATCCGTTTGGACCAATGCCTGCTTTAATGGCCACTGCCGAGTATGTAACAAAAGTACATGCCGTTTGTACTCACACTGGTAATTTAGCACATTACAGCTATAGAAAAGCTTTAAGTGATGATTTGGTTTTATTAGGTGAAACCCAAGAATACGAGCCTTTAAGTAGAGCTGCTTATTATAAAGCTGTTAAGGCACAAAACAAAAAGAAAGAAAGTTTATCTGATGAATAACCACGTTACCGTTTTAGAAATTAACACAAAAGCTATTGAGCACAATCTTGCTTATTTTAAGCAAAAACTAAATGCTGAAACCAAAATTTTAGCAGTAGTAAAAGCTTTTGGTTATGGTAGCGAAGCGGTAGAAATAGCTAAAACACTACAAGATAAAATAACTTATTTTGCAGTAGCTTATTCACACGAAGGTATTGCTTTACGTAATGCAGGCATTAAAACACCTATTTTAGTTTTACATCCTCAAATTCAGAATTTAAAAGAAATTATAAAGTTTAGGTTAGAACCTAATTTGTATAATTTTAAAATTTTTGATGCTTTTTTAAAGCTAGCCGATGAAGAATTATTAATGAATTATCCGGTTCATATAAAATTTAACACTGGCTTAAATCGATTAGGATTTTGGCATACCGATACTCCAACGATTATAGCTGAAGTAAAAAAATCGAACAATGTAAAAGTTGAATCTATTTTTTCGCATTTAGCAGCAAGTGAAGATCCTAATGAACAAGAATTTACCATTGGTCAAATAAATAATTTTGCATACATCGTAAAACAAGTTTACGAACACTTAGGCTACGAACCGATGATTCATATTTTAAACACATCAGGAGTTGTAAACTTTCCGCAAGCACAATTTGACATGGTTCGATTAGGAATTGGCTTGTTTGGTTTTGGAAATAACGAACAAGAAACTGCACAATTAAAAAACACACATACTTTAAAGTCAATCATTTCTCAAATAAACTTAGTAAAACCAGGGGAAACAGTTGGCTACAACAGAGCTTTTGTAGCAAACAAACCTACACGAAGCGCCACGATTCCTATTGGGCATGCTGACGGAATTTCAAGAAAATTAGGGAATGGTACAGGCTTTGTTTTTATCAACAATCAACCAGTTCCTATTATTGGTAATGTTTGTATGGATATGATTATGGTTGATGTTACAAAAATTGAATGTAAAGAAGGGGATGAAGTTATTCTATTTAATCATCAACAACACATAAATTATATAGCTCATAAGTGTGAAACTATTCCGTACGAAACATTAACGGCAATATCACAACGCGTTAAAAGAACTGTAAAAAAATAAACTTTATCTTGATATTACAAAACACATAGATTTTAGGGTAGTATCAAATTATTAATAAGCTCTCTTTTTACAAATTACAACTAATAAAAAAAGGATTCAATACCTTAAATAGTATTGAATCCTTTTTTTATTATAATTTTCTTACCAAAAACTACTTATTCATATTTTCGGTCGCTCTCTTTTCTAATTCTGCCTGAAACTCTTCCATAACAGGTTTCACAGTGCTATCAGGTATTTCAGCAACTTTAATATACATTAATCCATCTATCGCATTATTAAACTTTGGATCTACATTAAAAGCAACCAAACGTGCGTTTTGTTTCACGTATTTTTTAATTAATACCGGAATTCTTAAAGCTCCTGGTTCAATTTCATCAATAATTTTATCAAATTTTTGCATATCAGCTTCGGTAGCATCAAACACAAAATCTTTATCAGCATCTTTTAATTTAACCTTAAATTCCTTTTTAGGATAAATATATTGTGCAACATAAGGATCGTAATAATGAGATTTCATAAACTCTATCATTAACGACTTAGAAAACTCTGAAAATTGATTACTAATACTTACACCACCCATTAAATATTTATATTTTGGATAACGTAAAGTAACATGCACAATCCCTTTCCAAAGTAAAAATAAAGGCATTGGTTTTTGCTGATAATTTTTAGCGATAAAAGCCCTACCTAACTCAATAGTACTTTGCATCATTGAATATAATTCAGGCTCTATTCTAAACAATGTATGGATGTAAAAACCGTTAATTCCATACTTTTTATAAATGTCCTTACCTAATCCCATTCTGTAAGCACCAACAAGCTCTTTTTTAACATTATCCCATAAAAATAAATGGTGATAATATTTATCAAACTTATCTAAATCAATCGCTTTATTGGTTCCTTCACCTACCTCTCTAAAGGTAATTTCTCTTAACCTACCAACTTCATGTAAAATATTCGGAATCTCTTTTGCGTTTGCAAAAAACACTTCGTAGTTTTTACTTTGCAACAACCTACTTCCTTTATCTCTTAACTCATCAACTTCTTTAATAAACAAACTAGGAGCTCTTTGAGTTGTTATTTTTTTTGCTTTCTTCGGAATTTTTAAATTTTGAGAAGACAAAATATTCGGAGACGCTTTTTCAAAAGGATTCGCCAACATATATGTTTTCTTTCTTATAAATTCGTAAAAAGAAGGTACATCACTATATTGTTCTTGATCTTTTACCGAAATAGCTTTTCCTATTCGTACTTTTATAACTCTGTTTTTTTGAGAAATTACTTCAGACGGAAGTTTTGCCGTACGTAAAGTTCCGCTAATTTTAGATAAAAGATAAAATAACTGACTGTTTTTAGCGTGAAAATAAATAGGAATAACTGGTACTTTCGCTTTTTTAATTAAACGTACAGCGCCATCTTCCCAAGGTTTATCCACCATTAACTTGCCATCTCGATAAGTAGAAACCTCTCCTGCCGGAAAAATACCTAACGGTTTTCCTTCTCGCAAATGCAATAATGCACTTTTTATACCTGCCACACTCGATTTTGCATCCTTTCTTGTTTCAAAAGGATTAACTGGCATTATATAAGGCTTTAAAGGCTCAATTCTGTGTAGTAAAAAATTAGCAATTATTTTATAATCTGCTCTTTTTTCAATCAATAATTTTAATAATAAAACTCCGTCTATTCCTCCTAAAGGATGATTAGATATGGTAATAAAAGGACCATCTTTTGGAATCCTTTTTAAATCTTCTTCTGGAATTTCGAATTCAATTTTACAATCGTTTAAAACACCGTTTAAAAATTCTAAATCCGATTTGTCTTTATTTTTATCGTATATTTTGTTAATCGCAGAAATACGTAAAGCCTTCATCAATAACCAACCTGCAAAAGTTCCGATAACACCGAACTTTTCTATTCCAATAACTTTAGCAATCTCTTTTGATGTAACTATTCCCATTAATTCAAATTTGGCACAAATGCAAATATAACAGAAAATTACGAATTTTACATTTTTATTGTATAACCAACTGTGCCGTTTCTGTGTTTATTTGACGAATAATTGAAGTTCCTTTTTTACGTATTTTTTGAATGGCAGCATCGTTAAAATGACGAATTGTATAAAGAGTAACTGCCTTGTACGATTTGATATTAAACTTTGTTTTAAGTGCATTATAAAAAGCATCAAAATTGTTATACTTATCATCAATACAAACCGAAAAACTAATGGCTGAGTTTTGAATTAAATTAACTTTTAATTGATGTTCATCTAATTTTTTAAAAACATCGCTAATATTACTTTCAACCATAAAAGAAAAATCTTTTGCTGAAATTGAAACTAATATTTGATTTTTCTTTACAATAAAACAAGGTGCTTCTGGTGTTATTTTTTTTCCTCTACCTACGCAAGTCCCTTTATTTGTAAGATCTTCGAAAGAACGAACATATAGTGGAATGTTTTTTTGCTCTAAAGGTTGAATCGTTTTTGGGTGAATTACTGAAGCTCCGTAAAAAGCCATTTCTATAGCTTCGGTATATGAAATTTCATTTAACAATTCGGTTTCGGTAAATACTCGCGGATCTGCATTTAAAACCCCATCAACATCTTTCCAAATAGTAACACTATCAGCATTTAAACAATACGCAAAAACACCAGCTGTATAATCAGAACCTTCTCTCCCTAAAGTAGTTGTTTCTACTCCAACTCCACCTAAAAAACCTTGAGTTATATTTAGTTGAGAAGTAACAATGTTTTCTTTAATTATTTGCTCGGTAAGCTCCCAATTAATTTTTGCATCTCTATATGTAACATCAGTTTTAATATAATCTCTTACATCTAACCATTTATTAAAAACACCTGTTTCTGATAAATAAGCACTAACAATTGTGGTAGATAAAAGCTCGCCAAAACCAACCATTTGATCGTACACATAATTATAATCATTAGATTTATTTCTAGCCATAAAACCACTTAAATCTCCCAATAAATCATCAACCTTTTCATAGGTTTTATGCGTACTACCAAATAAATCATTTAACATTTTATAATGAAAATCTTTAACAATACTAATGGTTGCTTTTAAATTACTTTTTTTATAAAAATAAGCATCGATAACATCTTCAAAAGCATTTGTCATCTTTCCCATTGCAGAAATAACCACTAAAACATTCTCACCACCTTCGTGCTGTAATACACGAACTACATTTTTAACTCCTGCAGCATCTTTTACCGATGCTCCTCCAAACTTAAATATTCTCATTACAAAACTGTGTTAAGTTTTCTTTATTCATATGGCAAACTCTCCATTCATTATAAACGGTTGCTCCTGTTTTTTTATAAAAATCTACTGCATTAACATTCCAATCCAACACTTCCCAGGCAACTCTATTATAATTATTTTCTTGTGCATATTTCATTACCGAAGCATATAATTTTTTCCCAGCTCCAATTCCTCTTTTTGCTTCAGTAACCATTAAATCTTCTAAATGAATTGCTTTTCCTTTCCAGGTAGAATAACGTTCGTAAAAAAGAGTCATTCCAATAATAGTTCCGTTATCCTCTTCAGCTACAAACGTTTTAAACTTCGGATTATTAGAAAAACCATCACAAATAATATCATCAACAGTAATTTGTACTGCATTAGGTTCTTTTTCAAAAACTGCCAATTCAATAATTAAATTTAATATTGATTGGGCGTCTTTTTTTTCTCCTGGTCTAATTATAAAACTCATTTATAAAAAATTTTGTGTAAAGATAATTTTTAAAACATTTTATAAAAACAAATAAAAAATTTAAAACACATCTGTTTTTTTTGTTCAAAATTTTAAAATGCGAAATCGTTGTAGAAACGTAAAAAAGTTGGCATCTTTGTACAAACAACATAAAAATCACTATGAACAACAAGAACATGACTCTTGGTGAGTTTATTATTGAAAACCAAAAAGACTTTAAATACTCTTCTGGCGAATTATCTCGCTTAATAAATTCTATTCGTTTAGCTGCCAAAGTAGTTAACCATGAAATAAGAAAAGCTGGTTTGGTTGATATTACTGGTGCTTCTGGAGACATTAATGTTCAGGGAGAAACACAACAAAAATTAGATGTTTTAGCCAACGATTTATTTAAACAAACTATAATTAACAGAGAAATTGTTTGCGGTATTGCAAGTGAAGAAGAAGATGATTTTGTTGTTGTTGAAGGAAAAAACAAAACAAACGAAAACAAATATATTTTATTGATGGATCCTTTAGATGGTTCATCTAATATTGATGTAAATATATCAGTAGGTACTATTTTTTCTATTTACAGAAGAGTTTCTCCTGTAGGTACTCCGGCAACCAAAGAAGATTTTTTACAAAAAGGACGCGAACAAGTTGCTGCTGGTTACGTAGCTTACGGTACCTCAACTATGTTAGTTTTTACAACTGGTAATGGTGTAAACGGATTTACATTAAATCCTGCTATTGGAACTTTTTACTTATCACATCCAAATATTAAATTTCCTGAAAAAGAAGCTATTTATTCAATTAATGAAGGAAATTATGTACACTTTCCGCAGGGAGTAAAAGAATATTTAAAATATTGTCAAGAAGAAAAAGATAACAGACCATATACGTCAAGATATATCGGATCTTTGGTTTCTGACTTTCATAGAAATATGTTTAAGGGCGGAATTTACATGTACCCAACAAGTACCATCGGACCAAAAGGAAAATTACGTTTATTATATGAATGTAATCCGATGGCTTTTATTGCTGAACAAGCGGGAGGAAAAGCAACTGATGGTTATAAAAGAATTTTAGATTTAGAACCTACCGAACTACATCAAAGAGTTCCTTTTTTTTGCGGAAATATAAGCATGGTTGAACAAGCCGAAACTTTTATGGCTAAATATCCTGAAGACGCAAATTACTAGTATAATAACATTTATTTATACCCAAATAAATTATAGATAAGGCAAACAGTTGTTTGCCTTATTTTTTTGAATTATTTTTACATTTATATAAATGAAAAATTAAACTATTAAAAAACATACAATTATGGCTTTCGAATTACCAGAATTAGGATATGCTTACGATGCATTAGAACCAAATATAGATGCAAGAACTATGGAAATTCACCATAGCAAACACCATAACGGATACACCACTAAGTTAAATGCTGCTGTTGCCGGAACAGATTTAGAAGGGAAATCTATTGAAGATATTCTTGCTAATTTAGATATGAGTAACGGAGCTGTTCGTAATAACGGAGGTGGATTTTACAATCACTCTTTATTTTGGACAGTAATGAATCCAGAAGATAGAGGTTATTTATCTGGAGATTTAAAAGATGCTATTGAAGCTGAATTTGGATCTAAAGAAGCTTTTATCGATGCTTTTTCTAAAGCTGCAGCGACACAATTTGGTTCTGGTTGGGCTTGGTTATGTGTACATCCTGGTGGTAAAGTAGAAGTTTGTTCTACTCCAAACCAAGACAATCCATTAATGCCAGGTGTTACTTGTGGCGGAACTCCTATTTTAGGATTAGATGTTTGGGAACACGCTTACTATTTAAACTACCAAAACCGTCGTCCTGATTATATTGATGCTTTCTTTAAAGTAATTAACTGGAACGAAGTTGAAAAAAGGTATGCTAACGCTAAATAACAATTGCATTGCTATTTGCATTTCAATCTTATAAAAAAAATCCGAAGCTTAAAAACTTCGGATTTTTTTTATTTATAACAACTTAAACCAACTTTGTTAAAGCCATAATAATTCCTAAATGCATACCTTCATGTAAATTATTAAAAATAATGGCTGATTTAAATGAATCTAATAAAAAACCAGCACTTGTTTTATATTCATTAAACTCAGTAAAAATTCCTGCTTCAAAATCTTCTTTTAAAGTATCTGGTAATCCTAGTAATAATTCTTTTACTTCCTCTAACTCCTCTTCCGAAAAAGTTTCAGTTGGCACTGTACCTTTTTTATATTTTTCTATCAATTCATCAGAAACCAAGCAGTTTAATCCTGATAATTTATAATGTAATAATTGTTGTGTAACTACTAAATGAGCAACATTCCATGCAATATTATTATTAAATCCTTCTGGAATTTTGTGCAACTGTTCTATCGATAAGCCTTCTATTTTTTTTAAGACTAATTCTCTCGATTTTTTTAAAGCTTCAAATTGTTTATTCATTTTTCTGTTTATTTTAGCTACATCAAAGATAATTATTAAACCATGAAGAAAGTATATTTTTTACAAACTTGTGATACTTGCCGACGTATTTTAAAAGAAGTAAATATTGAAGGCTTTGAAAAGCAAGAAATAAAATCTAACCCTGTAACGATTACTCAATTAGAAGAAATGCGAAAACTAACGGATAGTTACGAAAGTTTGTTTAACAAACGCGCGAAACTTTATAGAGAGATGGATTTAAAAAATCAGCAAATAACAGAAACTGATTACAAACAATATATTTTAAATGAATACACCTTTTTAAAGCGACCCGTTTTTATTGTTGATGATCAAATTTTTATAGGAAACAGTAAAAAAGTAATTGAAAGTTTAAAAGAGCTTGTTAATTAAACATTATAAAAGTAAAAACCTTCAAAATCTTTACGATTATGAAGCTTTTTTGTTGGCCTACAAGGACTCGAACCTTGAATGTCGGTACCAAAAACCGGTGTGTTACCAATTACACCATAGGCCAATTACTTGTGCAAATATAAAAACAAAGTTTTATATTTTATACACAATAATCAATTTTTATAAAAAAATCCTCACGAAATATCGTAAGGATTAAGTTGGCCTACAAGGACTCGAACCTTGAATGTCGGTACCAAAAACCGGTGTGTTACCAATTACACCATAGGCCAATTACTTATTGCGGGTGCAAATATAAAACAAAATTATATTTCAGCAAACATTTTTTATTTTTTTTCATTTAACACAACTTTATGTTAATAACCTTTAAGTTAAGTTACTCAAAATTATATTTTTGTTTTCAGTAAAAAATCAACAGTTATTAATACTTTCGTACTTTATTACACCAAAAAATTATGAACGAATTTAACTACAAAAAATGGAACATCATTTTAGGATGGGTTTCATTTGCAGTGGCACTAATTACATATACCTTAACTTTAGAACCAACCGTTAGTTCTTGGGATTGTGGCGAATATATTTCTACCGCAGTAAAGTTAGAAGTTGGGCATCCGCCAGGAGCACCGTTATTTCAAATGCTAGGTGCCTTCTTTGCAATGTTTAGCAACGACCCTAGCCAATGGGCAAAAATGGTAAACTTTATGTCTGGTTTAGCCAGTGCATTTACTATTTTATTTATGTTTTGGACCATTACCAACTTAGCTAAAAAAATGGCGGTTAAAAATGGTAAATTCAGTAAAAACGAAGCAATTGCAGTTTTAGGTAGTGGATTAGTTGGGGCTTTAGCCTACACATTTTCTGATAGTTTTTGGTTTAGTGCTGTAGAAGGGGAAGTATATGCAATGTCATCTTTTTTAATGGCGCTATTATTTTGGTTAGGTTTACGATGGGAAAGCGAATTAAACAGCCCTAGAGGTAATAAATGGCTAGTGGTAATTAGTTTTGTGGTAGGTCTTTCATTTGGAGTACATATCTTATCGTTATTAGTAATTCCGTCAATTGTATTATTATACTTCTTTAAAACCTATAAAAACATCAATTTAAAATCAACTGCTATTGCAACGCTTGTTTCAATATTCGTTTTAGCTTTTGTGTTTAAATTTTTATTTCCGTTTACTTTAAAGTTTTTTAGTGTTTCAGAGCTGTTTTTTATCAACCAAATAGGCTTACCATACAACTCAGGTACTATTATTGCTGGCTTGGTATTAATCGGTTTATTTTACTTCGGATTAAATTATACACGCAAAAAAAACTTAGTAATGGCAAATACCTTAGTATTGTCAGTACTATTTATTATGATTGGTTTTTCATCTTGGTTAATGTTACCAATTCGTGCAAATGCCGATACGGTTATTAACGAAAATAATCCGTCAAGTGCACGAGAATTATTAGCTTATTACAATCGTGAGCAATATGGTGATGCCAATGTTTTTTACGACAAATATTATTCGGTTTCTTATGATAGAGAGCAAGATGCTGATCAACCATACAAAGATGACAAACCAAAATACGAAAAGAAAAACGGCAAATATGTAATTGTAAATAAATACAAAAACATATTACCAAACTACTCTAACAAACACAAAGGATTTATACCGCGTATGGTAAATCCTGCTTCAGAGCAGCATTATAAAAAAATTGCAGGAATTCCTGCACGTAGTAAAAGACGACCAACTTTTATAGAGAACATGAAATTCATGATTGATTTTCAATTCGGATATATGTACGGGCGTTATTTTATGTGGAATTTCGTTGGACGACAAAACGATGCACAAGGGCATTTAGATATTGAAAACGGAAACTGGTTAAGCGGAATTAATTTTATTGATGAAGCTCGCTTAGGATCACAACAAAATTTACCAGACGATATTAAAAATAATAAAGGACGTAACAAATACTTCTTTTTACCTTTAATTTTAGGATTAATCGGATTGTTATATCAATCTAAAAAAGATAAAAAGAATTTATATACGCTTGCTTTATTTTTTGCTTTTACTGGTTTTGCGATTATATTTTACACAAACCCGAAGCCTTTTGAACCTCGCGAGCGTGATTACGCCGTTGTTGGCTCTTTTTACGTATTTGCCATTTGGATTGGTTTTGGTGTGCTAGCTTTGTATGATTATCTAAAAAATTATGCCAATAAAAGAACCGTTGCAATTGGAGTTTCTGCAGTTTCATTACTAGCCGTTCCTGTATTAATGGGAGTTCAAAATTGGGACGATCATGATAGAGGAGATCGATTTTTAGCACAATTAAATGCACAAACCTATTTAGAAAGTTGCGACCCAAATGCTATCATTTTTACCATCGGGGATAATGATACTTTTCCGCTTTGGTATATGCAACAAGTTGAAGGTGTGCGACAAGATATTAAGATTGTAAACACAAGTCTTTTTCAAACCGATTGGTATATCGATCAAATGAAAAAGAAAACCTATGATGCAGATCCTATTCCATCGCAATTAATACATGATCAGTATAAATACGGAACTTTAGATGTAGCCTACCACTACCCGCTTCCACAATTAAAAGATTCTATTTTATCAATAAAAGATTTTATGCGTTGGATTGCTAGCGATAATGACGCTACGTATTTAGAAACTGGTGAAGATTCTAAAGAAAAATTTTATCCAACAAATAAAATCCGAATTCCTGTAAATAAAGAAAATGTACTAAAAACAGGATTGGTAGCACAAAAAGATGCTGATAAGATTTTACCTTATATTGATATTACTGTTGATGAACAAGGATTAACTAAGAATAGAATTTTAATGCTTGATATTTTAAATAATTTCGATTGGAAAAGACCAATTTATTTTACTGGTGGTGCCAATGCTGATGAAGAATATATTTGGTTAAAAGATTATTTACAGTTAGACGGAATGTCGTACAAATTAGTACCAATTAAAACATCAAACAAAGGAAAATCAATGTTTGATATGGGACGTATAGACACTAAAAAAATGTACGATAATATTAAAAAATGGGATTGGAAAACCATAAACAACGGTAAAATTTATTTAGACGAGCAGAGTAAGCGTAACGCAATATCTATCCGTAATAATTTAATGCGTTTATCTGAAGAGTTTTTAAGAGAAGGAGATTCTGTAAACGCTAAAGACGTATTAGATTTATCGTTATACAAAATGCCTATTAATGACTTTGGACATTATAGTATTTCTTTAGGCTATCCTGAGTTATATTACCGTATTGGAGATACTGACAAAGCGCACGAAACTGTTGAAACATTAATTACTATTTTTCAGCAAAAACTACAGTACTACAGCACTTTTAAAGAAGAAGATATTGATTTAATTTTAGATAATTTAGAAACCAACTTATACATGTATCAAAATGTAATTCAGCAAATTACACGATACGACAACGATACTGAATATGGCAAAAAAGCATTTGAAAGTTATTTAAATCATGCACGTTTATTTAAACATTTAATGGAAGATGACGAAGAAGATGAAATGCCTTTTACCAAAGAGTTAGACTCTATTAAACCATAATTTAAATCAAAAAAAAAAGAGCTCGTATAAAAATACGAGCTCTTTTTTTTATAATATATATACTTTTTACACCTCATTTAATTGCATAAAAACCTTTTTACACAATTAAGTTATTACTTCTTTAAAATTAATTTAAGGCTTTTAAACGTATTGTTGTACCAAACCAATTAAAGTATTTGCATCTTGCTCTCCTGTTTGGCGCCATTTCATTTGTCCTTCTTTATAAATCATAAACGTAGGATTTCCTTTAACACGTAAGGCTTCTGCTAAAACTTCGTTTTTTCTAATATCAATTTTTATAACTTTTGCTTTATCTCCTAAAGCTGCCGCTACATCACGAAGTGTATCTAAACTAGGTTCAAACTCACTCCAGTCAGTATAAAAATCAATTAAAACCGGCTTGTTAATACTAATAATTTCACCAAATTTTGTCATACTTTATAATTTTATATATAAAACCAATCAAAATTACAACATTTTTTCATAATAGATATTAACATCTGTTTAAAAACATTGAAAATCAGCCTTTCTTTAGCTCTATCACCGTAATTTCTGGCCAAATACCCACTCTACCAGGAAAAGCGTGATAGCCAAAACCTCTATTTACGTTAATATATCGCCCAAATTCTTCATACAAACCAGCCCATTGTTTATATACGTATTGAGACGGACTCCATTTTATCCATCCAGGGATTTCAATTCCGAATTGCAATCCGTGAGTATGACCACTTAAAGTTAACTGGTAATTAAAAGCATCTTTTTTTACTTTATATTCCCAATGACTCGGATCGTGACTCATTAATATTTTAAAATCTTCTTTTTTAATTCCTTCGGATGCTTTTTTTAAATCACCAGCTTTGTTAAAGCCTTTTCCCCAATTTTCAACACCAACCAAGGCAATTTTTTGTCCGTCTTTTTCAATATATCGATTCTCGTTACACAATAACTCAAACCCTATTTTAGGATGAATTTCTTTTACCGCTTTAAAATTAGCTACTTTATCTTCTTTCGTTTCCCATTTAGAATAATCTCCATAATCATGGTTTCCTAAAATTGAATATTTTCCAACAGGTGCATCCATTTGTTTAAAAACATCAATCCAATCATCCATTTCATGGGCAAAATTATTTACAATATCGCCAGTAAATAAAATCATATCTGATTTTTGTTCATTTATCAAATCAACTCCGTATGTTATTTCTTCTTTATTGGTAAAACTTCCCGAATGTATATCGGTAACTTGTGTAATGGTAAAACCATCAAAAGCCGCTGGTAAATCTTTAAACGATAATTGATATTTTAATACTTTATAATTATGCTTTCCTTTAAAAATACCATATAAAATACTTGCAAACGGAATTGCAGCAATTCCTAAAGCTAATTTTGCGATAAATGTTCTTCTACCTGCTAAAGGTTTGGTTTCGTTTGCTGATACATAAGAAATTCCTTTTTGAATAAATCGCACCACATCTTCGCCAATCATTATTATTAAAATAAATAATTTTGGTAATAATACCACTAATAGCATTGCTACTGCCCATTGAAATTCTTTTGTTTGTCCCGAACTTCTATCCGAAGAAAACATTACATAAAAAAAGTTAGTGTAAGCTAAAAACCCAACAAACAACCATCCGTAGCGGATAAATTTATTTTTAGTTACCGTTTTTATAGCCTGAAAAGCGTATGCCTCAAACACAAAAATTAAAATGGAAATAAGAATAATAGTTACCAACCAACGAGACATATATATCTTTTTAAAAATCACACAAAGATAGGTTGATTATTGAAAATCAATTTTTAACATCTTGTTAAAGTTTTGTAGTTTTACATGCGGAGTTAATTTTGATAATTTTATCGATTAACCGCACAATTTAACCTTGATAATCAACCTATTTTAATAGGTTTAATAGATAAAAATGGCAGATCAAAAACGACTTTTTTTACTCGATGCTTTTGCATTAATTTTTAGAGGATATTATGCTTTTATAAAAAACCCACGAATTAACTCGAAAGGAATGGATGTTTCTGCTATTTTGGGTTTTACAAATTCGTTATTAGATGTTATAAAACGAGAACGACCAGACCATTTAGCAGTTTGTTTTGATCGTGGCGGATCGGTTGCCAGAGTGGATGCTTTTCCTGAATATAAAGCCAACCGACAAGAAACTCCTGAAGCTATAAAAATAGCAGTTCCGTACATCGAAGAAATTTTAAAAGCGATGAATATTCCGGCAATTGTAAAATCAGGTTTTGAAGCCGATGATATTATTGGAACACTTGCTAAAAAAGCTGAAAAGGAAGGATATAAAACTTATATGGTTACGCCAGATAAGGATTTTGCGCAATTGGTTTCTGAAAATATTTTTATGTACCGACCTCGTTTTGGTGGCGGATACGAAACTTGGGGAATACCCGAAGTACAAGAAAAGTTTGGCGTAGAACGACCTGAACAAGTCATCGACTTTTTAGGAATGATGGGAGATTCTGTTGATAATATTCCCGGATTACCTGGTGTGGGTGAAAAAACCGCCAAGAAATTCTTAGCTCAATATGGATCGATGGAAAATTTATTGGCTAACACAGCAGATTTAAAAGGTAAAATGAAAGAAAAGGTAGAAGCAAATGCTGAACTCGGACTTTTATCAAAAGAATTAGCAACCATTATGTTAGATGTTCCTGTTGAATTTCATCAGGAAGATTTTGAAATGTGCCAGCCAAATATTGAAGCTACTAAAGAAATTTTTACCGATTTAGAATTTCGTCGTTTAACCGATAACTTTCTAAAAACTTTTAGTGTTGCTGAACTTACATCCGAAGTTAAAAAAGAAGAAAAAACAACAGCTAAATCAAAACCAGTTGCTGACACAAACACTACGGGTCAGTTCGATTTATTTGCAACTCCTGGTGCGGGTAATGTTAGCGAAAACGAAAGTATTTCGGGATATAAAAACTTAAGTAATACCAATCATTTTTATCAACATGTAAACACGCCTTTATCAAGAAAATTGCTTTTAAATAAATTAATGCAACAAAAATCGGTATGTTTTGACACCGAAACTACAGGATTAAAAGCCTTAGAAGTTGAGTTAATAGGAATTGCTTTTTCTTGGGAAACAGGTAAAGGATATTATGTTTCTTTTCCAGAAAATCAAGAGGAAACCAAAATTATTTTAGAAGAGTTTCGTCCGTTTTTTGAAACAGCTGCTATCGAAAAAATTGGTCATAATTTAAAATACGACATCAAAGTTTTATCAAACTATAATATGCCTGTTAAAGGAAAATTGTTTGATACCATGATTGCACATTATTTGATTAATCCAGATATGCGCCACGGAATGGATGTTTTGGCAGAAACGTACTTGAATTATCAACCAATGCCAATTGTAGATTTAATTGGTAAAAAAGGGAAAAATCAACTTTCTATGCGACAAGTTGAAATTGATAAACAAACCGAATACGCCGTGGAAGATGCGGATATTACATTGCAATTAAAAGAACATTTTACAAAGGAATTAGCTAGCGGAAATGTTACTCAATTATTTAACGACATTGAAACACCTTTGGTATCTGTTTTAACTGCCATGGAAATTGAAGGAATCAATTTAAATGTGCCGTTTTTAAAAGAACTTTCTGTTGATTTAGCGAATGATATTACTCGTTTAGAAAAAAGTATTTACGAACAAGCTGGCGAAGAATTTAATATTGCTTCACCAAAACAACTTGGCATTGTATTGTTTGAAAATATGCAATTGGTAGACAAGCCTAAGAAAACAAAAACTGGGCAATACTCAACCGCCGAAGATGTATTATCATTTTTAGCAAAAGACCATCAAATTATTCGCGATATTCAAGAATATCGTCAGTATAAAAAACTACAAAGCACCTATGTAGATGCTTTACCAAATGAAGTTAATACTAAAACGGGACGCATTCATACATCATACGCGCAAGCCGTTGCTGCTACCGGAAGATTAAGTTCTAACAATCCGAATTTACAAAACATTCCTATTCGTACAAAACGCGGGCAAGAGGTTAGAAAAGCTTTTATTCCTCGTGATGAAAATTACGTATTATTGGCTGCCGATTATTCGCAAATTGAGTTGCGAATTATTGCTGCTTTAAGCGAAGAAGAAACGATGATTGAAGCCTTTAAAAATGGAGAAGATATTCACGCTTCAACGGCTGCAAAAGTATTTAATGTTCCGTTAAATGAAGTTACTCGTGAACAACGTAGCAATGCTAAAACGGTAAACTTCGGAATTGTATATGGAGTTTCTGCCTTCGGATTAAGTAATCAAACAGATTTGTCTCGTAAAGAAGCAAAAGCACTGATTGATACTTATTACGAAACCTATCCGAAGTTAAGAAATTACATGGCTGAACAAGTTGATTTTGCTCGTGAAAATGGCTATGTAGCAACGGTTTTAAATCGTCGTAGATATTTAAAAAACATCAATTCGCAAAACGCAATTGTTCGTGGTGCTGCTGAACGTAATGCTGTAAATGCACCTATACAAGGAAGTGCTGCTGATATTATAAAATTAGCGATGATTAATATTTACAATCGATTTGAAAAAGAAAACTTTAAATCGAAAATGTTATTGCAAGTGCATGATGAATTGGTTTTTGACGCGCATAAAGACGAACTAGAAACAATTAAACCAATTATTAAAGAAGAAATGGAAAACGCTTTTAAAATGGCGGTTCCGTTAGATGTTGAAATGGGTATAGGACAAAACTGGCTAGAAGCACATTAAAAAAATGGAATTAGATTATATAGAAAACGTAAATGGTTTGGATGAAAACATTGTACGTTTATACAATTTTAATAAAACCGAAGCTATTAAATTTAGCGCATTAATTAAAGATGTAATTATTGATAAAAAACAAAAACTAAACTTAGCCGAAGTTGATTTTATAACACCTAGAAACTGTAATTTAATTTTAGGCTTATTCAAATCTGATGAAGGAATTTTAACAAAAGACAATCAAACTTTTTTTTGTGTTCTTACTTTAAATGGTTTTGTAAATATGCTAAAGTTAATTGAACCTTTTTGTAAAAAAGAATCAAGAGGTTTTCAATATTTATATGATATTGATACTCCTACCGATTTTTTGTTTTCGCCAAGTGCTAGTTGGTAATTTTATTTAATGATAAAATCTTCGTTCTGAATCCAGTTTGCTCTAAGTTTAAACGTAGTTTCTAAATAAATTACTTGCTCTGGTTGTTTTCTTGATAAAAAATCTCCAGTATCCCAAACGTGATTATTGTTTTTATCAACAATAGCTCTTACACTGTATTCTTTAGGTTGTAATAAATTAAATGTTACTTTTTTAGAAGTCAAAACATAACTGGTTTTTACTACCTTTTTTTTGTTTAAAAGCTGAATTATTACTGGATGTGGAGTTTCTTTTTTAATATCTAAAACAATGCTTCCATAATCTTCGGTAGTAAGTGTTTTAAATTGATAATTTAAACTATCGTTAGTTGTTTCGTATAAATCGATAATTCCCTTTGGTAAAACATTAAATTTGTAGCTCGTTTTTGGTGCTTTTTTAAACACAACTGCTAATTTGTTTATCGCTTGTTTTTTTACTTCAAAATCAATATTTAAGGTATCTTTATCAATCAATGAAAACTTCGTTTTATCAACTGTAACAATAGGATTATTGGTTTTTAAAAACAAGGTATCGTTAAAATGTAATGTTGAATTTATGTTTGATGAAATTGTTAAAGAATCTAGCTGTTTTTTTCGCAAACGAACAGTAATAGTATCTTTAAACTCTTTATTGGTTACCATAAAATTTAAAGAGTCTTGTGCAATGGGTGTAAACCAATAATTAAGAGTATCCTTATCTTTTTCGTATTCAGAAAATGCTTTGAATGATTCAGGAACATCAGACATTAATTCAATTTTCATGTCGTTATTTTCACCTACATATCCAAATTGAATTTTTCCTTTTACTATTTCTTTTCCTCTTTTAAATTTAAAAGGTTGCTTTTCTTTAAAAAGTCGAATTGGTTTAGCTACCAAAGTATCTTTTGGTAAAGAAATTGTATCCGTAAAAAAACCAATTTCATCAGTTCTACTACTAAAAAGGTAATTTGTTGAAGGTTCTTTTAATGCTAACAATAAATATTTTCCTTTTTGCAAGTTCGTAAACTCAAAATTAGTAGAATCTAAAGTACTTGTAACATAATTAGGTTTTTGTTTATAAATAAGAGAATCGTTATAAGTACTATCTAATCGATATAATAAAACGCCTACACTTTTTAATTTTTCTTGTTTAAAAGCATTGGTTACCGTTCCTTTAATTTTTAAAGAATCGATGTAGTTTCCGGTAGAAAAAACATATTTAAAACTCTCTAACTTATTATTTTCATTATTATCTTGAACCGAGTTTCCGAAATTAAACGTGTAAGTTGTATTTGTTTTTAAGGTATCTAAAATTTCAATATCAATATATTTACTTGGCGTACCTTGAGGCGTTATTATTGGCGGATATTTTAATGGTGGTGAAACAACCAACTGCTTGGTTAAGTTCTTTAAAACAATATATTCATCAAATGTTATTTTAATCTTTTTTTTATCAAAACCTGTTGTTTCATATGGTGGTTTTGCCATCATCATAATTGGCGCATCCTCATCTTTAGGACCTCCTTCTGGTCTTCCTTTTCTTGCACAACCTACAATTACTGCAGCTACTAAAACGACTAAAAATAATAACTTATTTTTCACAAATTGATTGTTTAAATCCAACATCAAAAGTACTAAAATAACACTAACAAAAATCAACCTTTTTTAGTGTATGCCATAGTCGCGATACTTATGGTAATGTTTTTTGTTTTTGCCAGTTCATTACAGCAAGCAACTAAAGTGGCTCCGGTTGTTATTACATCGTCAATTAACAAAACATGTTTGTTTTTAAAAACATCTGCATCAATTAATTTATACGTTGTTTTTGTATCAGAAAATCGCTCGAAACGATGTTTAAACGTTTGTGTTTTAGCAACGGATGTTTTTATTAAAACTCCTGATTTATATTCTATATTTAAAATTTTGCTTAGTGTTTGCCCGAATTTTGTTACTTGATTGTAGCCTCTTTTTTTAAGTTTCTTTTGATGCAATGGTACCGGAATTATAAAATCTACTTCGTCAAAAATTTTTGCGTTTTTTAAACTTTCTCCAAACCAATTTGCGATAAAAACACCCAATTCGGGTTGATTTTTATATTTTAACTGATGGATGATTTTTTGAGCAATTCCGTGTTTTTGATAAAACATAAAAGAACGGACATTTTTTACCAACACTTTACCATAAAAAGTAGATAACAATCCTATATTTACATGTTTATCTTCATTAATAATTGGCAATTCATTGCTACAAATTGTACACAAATATTCTTCATTTTGCAACAAGCTTACCGAACAGTTAACACACAAATTTGGATAAAAAATATAGAATATGTCTTTTAAATATTGCATATTTACAAGCAAATTTTAGTAGAAATATACAAAAAACATAACAAAACATTATTTTGAGTAAGAAATTCGATTTTTTTAAAGAAGCTGTAAAAAACTATAAAACATCGGGTACTATTGTTCCTAGTTCTAAACATTTGGCTAATAAAATGCTTCGAGAAATTGATTTTTCTAAAGCTGAAGTAATTATTGAATTGGGTCCTGGAAACGGAGCCATAACTCACGCTATTTTAAATAAACTTCATCCAAATTCTATTTTAATTTGTTTTGAAATTAACGATGTTTTTTATCACGAATTAAAAAAAATAAAACATCCGCAGTTAATTATATTAAAAGCATCCGCAGAAAATATAATTACCGAATTAAATAAATTAGGTTATCAAGAAACAGATCATATAATATCTAGCCTACCTTTAACTATTATTCCCAAAAATGTATCTGACACCATTTTACAAGAAAGTTATCAGGTATTAAAAAATGATGGTTTATTTATTCAATATCAATATAGCTTAACTTATTACAAAAAGCTGAAAGAAGTTTTTGGAGATGCTATTAAATTAAGTTTCGAGCCTCTTAACTTTCCGCCTGCCTTTATTTATAACTGTATAAAAAATAGTATATTAGCAACCAACATGTAAAATTACTCATCATATCCCCTAGATGGTTAACAAGAAATTAAAAAATAACGGCTTCGTTGCCTTTTTACTTTTATTGATTATAGCAATTGGCCTTTTGTCATATCAAAATGCCAGTGAATATGCTGAATTAAAAGGGGTTTTTAATTTAGAAAAACAAGAGTTAGAAGCCGAACTAAACACCGTAATAAAAGATTACGAAAATGCCGTTTATACTAAAAGTGATATTTCTTTAAACTTAAAAGATAAACTTCACGAAATAATAAAACTTAAAGACACCATTAACAATCTAAAATCTACCGATTATGGGTTGTTTCGTACTTACAGAAAACGTATTTCTCGCTTAGCTGAACAAAATAAAATTCTTTTTAATTATATCGATTCTCTTAACACTGTTAACAATCAATTATTAACGAAAAATGATAGTGTTAAAGAAATTTTAGTGGCAAAAGAAAATCAATACAGTAAATTAAAATCTAAAAACCAATATTTAAATCAAGAAAAAAGGCTTTTAAATGATCGAATTGCTGTAGCAGAAATTATTCAAATTTCAAGTGTAAAAGCAAGTGCTATGAAAAAAAGAAGGAATGGTAAATATACGACAACTTCTAAATCAAGTAAAACAGATGCATTTAAAGTAGAATTTAATTTACTAGAAAATAACATTGTTAGTCCTGGCAACAAATCTATTTATATACAAATAACTAAAAACAATACAGTTGTTTTTCCATCAAAAGAAGTGCAGCTAAAAAACAAAGAAAAAATATTTTGTAATGATATTTTAAATGCCGAATACAAAAACAAACAAATAGCTGCAATTTCATTTATTAAAGTAAATCGTGATGATGTAAGTAAAGGACCTTACATGATTAACGTTTTTATTGATGGTGTTTTTGCTAAAAAAACATCTTTACAACTCAAATAAAAAATCAATTAAATTATACAAACCTTTTAATCCCCTAAATTATGACTCCTCCCAAAAAAAAGAGCGCTTTAATTGTTATATTGTTAATACTAACTTTATTTCTTACGCTACATTCTTTTCAAAAATCTAGTCAATACAATGATCTTCAAGAAATGTTTCAAGAAGAAAAAGCCGATTTAGAAAAAGAATTGGATGAAATGATAAAAGATTATACGAATGTTGTTGTTCGTAAAAAACGTCTTTCTAAAAGGCTTGAAGTTGAGCTTGTTAAAATGAAAAATCTTCGTGATTCTATTAAAGATTTACGAACAAATAACTACAGCTTAATTAGAAGATATAGACGAAAAATAACCAGTTTAGAGCGTGAAAATAGAAACCTATTTATTCGTGTAGATTCCCTTAATACTGCCAACCAAGTATTAACGCAAGAAAATGTAATTACTAATGAAATTTTACAGCAAAAAGAAACAATTAATACTTCTTTATCTGAAAAAAACAAAGAGTTAGAAGAAAAACAAAAAACTCTTGAAACAAAAATAGCAATTGGTGGTGTTATTAAAACAAGTCCTGTTAAAGTTGTTGCCATGAAAGAACGTAGTAGTGGAAAATTAACTACAACCACTAGGTCAAGCAGAACAGATGCTTTTAGAATAAATTTTGATTTACTAAAAAATGTAATTACTGATGCTGGCGAAAAATCGGTTTACATTCAAATTATTGATGAAAACAAAAAAGTAGTAGCACCTAAAGGGGTTACAAACTTAAGAGATGGCGGTAAAGTTCAATACACTGACTCTATTGAAGTTAATTATAACAACAAACAATTAAGCTTAATTTCGTTGGTTTTAGTAAACAGAGACGACATAAATAAAGGTAAATATACCGTAAGTGCATTTGTAGATGGCGTTTACTCTGGAGCTACAACACTTAATCTTAAATAAAACATTTAAAATAACCGAAAAAGTGAAGAATTTACACAAATTCTTCACTTTTTTCTTTTAGAATGGTATTAGTTTAAAACCTTATTTTATTTTTGCAATATGGCAAAACAAGAAGATCAATTTAAAAAAGTATTATCGCACGCAAAAGAATACGGTTATGTATTTCAATCTTCTGAAATATATGACGGATTAAGTGCCGTATACGATTATGCTCAAAACGGAGTAGAGTTAAAGAAAAACATTAGAGATTATTGGTGGAAAGCAATGGTGCAAATGCATGAAAACATTGTTGGTATCGATGCCTCAATATTAATGCATCCAACCACTTGGAAGGCTTCAGGCCATGTAGATGCCTTTAATGATCCATTGATTGATAACAAAGATTCTAAAAAAAGATATAGAGCCGATGTTTTAGTAGAAGACTACTGCCTTAAAATTGAAGGAAAAATTGAAAAAGAAGTTAAAAAAGCTGCAAAACGCTTTGGAGACTCTTTTAATAAAGATGAATTTATTACTACCAATAGTCGTGTCTTAGGTTATCAAGAAAAAATAAATATCATTTTATCTCGCTTAGGGAAATCTCTAGAAAACGAAGATTTAGATGATGTAAAATTATTAATTGAAGAATTAGAAATTGCCGATCCCTTAACAGGATCAAAAAACTGGACAGAGGTTAAACAATTCAACTTAATGTTTGGTACCAAATTAGGTGCATCTGCCGAAAGTGCAATGGATTTATATTTACGTCCAGAAACAGCACAAGGTATTTTTGTAAACTTTTTAAACGTTCAAAAAACGGGTAGAATGAAAATTCCTTTCGGAATTGCACAAACCGGTAAAGCTTTTCGTAACGAAATTGTTGCCCGTCAGTTTATATTTAGAATGCGAGAATTTGAGCAAATGGAAATGCAATTTTTTGTAAAACCAGGAACTCAAGAAGAATGGTATAACAAATGGAAAGAAAACCGTTTAAACTGGCACTTATCGTTAGGCATGGGCGCTGAAAACTATCGCTTTCATGACCATGAAAAATTAGCACATTATGCTGATAACGCGGCTGATATTGAGTTTAAATTCCCTTTCGGATTTAAAGAATTAGAAGGTATTCACTCTCGTACTGATTTCGATTTAAAAGCACATGAAGAACATTCAGGCAAGAAATTACAATATTTCGATCATGAAGAGAACAAAAGTTACACGCCTTACGTAGTTGAAACTTCAATCGGATTAGATAGAATGTTTTTAGCCGTATTTTCAAACTCTTTACAAGAAGAAGCTTTAGAAAACGGTACCACAAGAACTGTATTAAAACTACCTGCTATTTTAGCACCTGTAAAAGCAGCCATTTTACCGCTAGTTAAAAAAGATGGATTGCCTGAGGTTGCACGTAAGATAATGGAAGATTTAAAATGGGACTTTAGTGTATCTTATGATGAAAAAGATGCTGTAGGGCGTCGTTATCGTCGTCAAGATGCTAATGGTACACCTTTTTGTATTACTGTTGATCATGATACGTTAAATGACGATAGTGTTACCATTCGCCATAGAGATACGATGGAACAAAAACGTGTTCAAATATCAGAATTAAAAGATATTATTAAACAAGAAGTAGATGTAAGAAATTGGTTACAAAAAATGTAAGCAATATTCTTATCAATAAAATAAAAATCCTATCATTATTAACATGATAGGATTTTTTACTTTTGTACTATTAAAATTAAAAATAATGAAAACAGCACTAAAAATATTATTCATCATCTTTTTATTATGGATGCTTACAGGAGCTTATCTTTTAAATACTGAACATCCGAAGGCACAAATTGTAATGGGATTAGGTGTTTTTTATATGGCTTTTGTATTAATGCCTGTATTTATTTATTATCGATATAGAGATAATAAGTACAAGAAATACATCATCAATGATCAAAAAATAAAAGAATGGATTGATAACAGTAACGAATAAAAAAAGGCTTCATTTAAAAATGAAGCCTTTTTAGTTTATTTATCTGTAACGTTATTATGTACGTTACATAAAATTATTCTTAGTTATTGATTGTCCAAGAAACAAAGTATTGAGAACCTGTTGCTCCAACACCTGGTGCACTAAAGTATTCTTTACCACCAATATTAGCAGCTCCTACTTTAAACATCGACTTAATAGAAGGCACTTTATAGTTTACTTGTGCATCCACAACAGTTCTAGCATCTACGATACCGTCATAAAAAGAAGACTCCCATAAAAATTCATCTTGCCATCTTACGTTTACATTAAACCCTAAGTTTTTAATCACGTTTGCTTTACCAAACTGAAACTTAACCTTATGCTCTGGTGTATTAAATCCTGCTTCGAAATCAGGATTTGCTTCTTGATCAAAATCAAACTTAGAATACGTATAGTTTAATCCTACATTAAATCCATCTAACACTTTCGTATTTAAACCAATTGTAGCACCGTAAGAACTAATATCAGCATCTGAATTACTATCTAAAGCTACTCCTTGATAATCACCAGCACCTAAAGCAGCTACTGCTATAAAATCTGGAGCACCAACAGTACCATATAATGGTGCTGCTACGTTTTTAGAAGCAACAAAATCTTTGTACTTATTATAATACACATTTAAATCAATTGCAATTCCTTTTGCAACTCCTCTATATCCTACTTCAAAAGCAGTTACATGTTCTGGCTTTACAAATTCTACATCTGATTTTTCTAATAAAGCTACCGCAGTTGGTAACGGTGTACCACTAGCTACCGCAGCAGCAAATGCACCAGCAGATTCTGCTGTAAATGAGTTTTCATATATTTGTCTACCTGTTAAGACAGCTGTTCCACCAACACTTAAGTCATAAGGACTTGATACATATCTATCGATGTTATCAGGTGCTGTACCTAATAAAATACCATTACCTGCATCTAAACCAATGTATTGATCTTGTGTTGTTGGGTTTCTAAAACCTGTTTGTATAGAACCTCTAAAGTTATGGTTTTTATCTTCTCCTGCAGCATAAGCTAAAGATAAACGAGGAGAAACATTACCATCAAAATTTTGAGCTTTATCATAACGAGCAGAAGCCGTAATTTTTAAACGGTCTTCCATTAATTTTTTCTGAACTTGAGTATATAACCCATATTCATCATAATCAATTGGTCCATCAGTATCTGTAAAGATTGTTCCTCCTGAATTTAATACATATTGTCTGTAAGAACCACCTACTTGTACTTCTGCCCAGTCAATATAGTCTTGTAAATTTAAATTTGCATCTACATGGTATAATTTTGTTTGATCCTGAAACTTAGCCCCAGTCTTAATATCTGGATCTTGCTTAACAGTTTCGAAAGCAGCCTTAAATTCACTTGTACCTGGTACAAACCTTCCTGTATCAGCATATGCTCTTGCAGATGCATGAGCTATTGCTGGTGTTATCCCTGGTCCACTGGTTATTGTTCCAAGATATCCTTGTGCATACTGTGTAAACCAGTCTACATCACTTTTCCATGCTCGGTTGATATTAATTGCAGCAAAACGAGTATCATAAGAATCTCCAGCATCTTCCTTTGTCATGTAACCACGAACAAAGAAACTTTTTCCTTTAAACTCTAATTTGTGTTGCTCCATGTAGAAATTTTGGATATTATATCTACTCTGTCCTTGATAAATAGTATTACCTGTACCATACTTAGAATTCCAAATAATTTCTAAACGATCGTTACCCCAAGGTCTGTAATGTAAAGAACCTCCAAACTTAACACTTTTTGCTTCATTGGTCATTAAATCAACATCCGTATAACCTGTTCTAGAAACAACCTGAGAACCTAAAGTTCCAGCTGGTGTACCTGCAAGAGTATCAAAATTCAATACTGTTGAAACCTCATCACCATACACATTTAAACCATTATAATCTGGTTTTGAACTATGATCTACAGAAGTCATATCTGTTTCATCTCTATAATCAGTAGCATGCCATTCCTCACCTTTTAAATAAGACAATGTTGTTTTTGCAGCAAATTTATCACTAAAAACATGTGCCATACGAATACTTGTATCGTAAAAAGTATTGTCTCCAGCAGCTTCTTGACTTGTCATTCCTGTTTTTAAAACATAGCTAATCCCTTGGTCATCAAAAGGACTTTTACTTGTCATAAACATAATACCGTTAAAAGCATTTGCACCATATAATGCAGAAGATGCTCCTGGTAATAACTCTACTGTTTTCACATCTAATTCAGACATCCCTAAAAGGTTACCTAAAGCAAAGTTTAATGCAGGAGAAGAATTATCCATTCCGTCTACTAATTGCATAAAACGCTCATTTGCAAAAGTTGCAAAACCACGAGTGTTTACAGATTTAAAAGTTAAACTGTTCGAATTAATATCGACCCCTTTTAAATTCTCTAATCCGTCATAAAAAGAAGGAGAAGAAGTATTTCTAATTGCTCTAGCATCCATTCTTTCAACCGTAACTGGAGATTCCATAATACGTTCTGGAGTTCTTGATGCAGAAATTACTACCTCATCTAAAGAAGTTGCATTTTCAGTTAAACTAACCTCAACAACTTGATTGTTTTTAGTTATTTCAACTTTTTCGGTTTTATAACCGATTGAAGAGATTTCAATGGTAAATGGTGGAATATCTTTTACTTTCATCGTAAATTTTCCATCAAAATCAGTAGAAGTTCCTACTGTTTTCCTTGAAATTTTAATATTTGCTCCTGGTAAAGGGCCACCAAGAGATGCATCATTGACTGTACCAGTAATGGTAGTCTGAGCAACCATTGTTACTGTACCAAATAGCACAAATGCAACAAGTAATAGTTTTTTCATCATAATGTATAAAAATTTGTTAACTGTAGCGAAAATACAATTTTTTTTTATTTATGAAATAATTAACCTTCTTTTTATGGTATTACAAAAAGAATAGTACATTTTTTAACATATTAAAATTTTACTATTTTATTTAACAAACATTATTTAAGCTCTTTTACAAATTGTATTTTTGCCTAAATTTTTTTATTTTGAAGATTATTAACTCTATTTTTAATTTTAAATCAACCAAAGAAACTATTGTAACTATTGGTACTTTTGATGGTGTGCATATTGGGCATCAAAAAATTATTACAGAATTAATAAACGACGCAAAAGCAACTAATAAAAAAGCCGTTTTGTTAACTTTTTTTCCGCATCCGCGGATGGTTTTACAAAAAGATGTTTCAATAAAACTTATTAATACGATTGATGAACGTGCGCAACATCTTAAAAACTTAGGTTTAGATTATCTAATTATTCATCCTTTTAGTAAAGAATTTTCGAGACTTACTGCGTTAGATTTTGTGCGAGACATTTTAGTGAATCAACTAAATACCTCAAAACTAATTATTGGTTACGATCATCATTTTGGTAAAAATAGGGAGGGAAATATTGAGCAACTAACAGAGTATTCTCATCTATATGATTTTACCGTTGAAGAAATTCCTGCGCAAGACATCGATAAAGTTTCGGTAAGTTCTACCAAAATTAGAAAAGCACTTACAAACGGACAATTAAAAACCGCTAATAATTATTTAGGATATAATTTTTCGTTAACAGGTAAAGTAGTTAACGGAAAACAATTAGGTGGTAAAATTGGTTTTCCTACAGCAAACATTGAGGTTATAGAAGATTATAAACTCATTCCTAAAACAGGAGTTTATATTGTACAATCTATAATTGATAACAATACCATATTCGGTATGATGAATATTGGTAATCGACCTACGGTTAACGGAGAAAACCAAACAATTGAAGTTCATTTTTTTAATTTTAATGCCAATTTATATCAACAAACACTTACTGTTCAGTTGCTTTATTTTTTAAGAGATGAACAAAAGTTCGATTCGGTAAACGATTTAGTTATCCAACTAAAAAAAGACAAAGAAACCTCGTTAAGCTACCTTAAAAACAATTAAGCAATAGCATTGCTAAAGTCTGCCGCTTGCTATATCTTTGCGATTCTTAAAAAATTAAAAAGATGTTACAGGTTCAGTTTATTAGAGAAAACAAACAAACTGTTTTAGACGGATTAGCAAAACGTAATTTTGCCAATGCCGAAACAATAATTAACGATGTATTAACTGCTGATGAAACACGTAGAGCTACGCAAGTTTCTTTAGACAATATATTGGCAGAATCTAACAAAATATCCAAAGAAATTGGAGGTCTTTTTAAATCTGGTGAAATTCAAAAAGCGAATTTACTAAAAGAAAAAACAGGTCAACTAAAAGAACAATCTAAGCAATTAACCGAAGCGTTAAATACAGCTACCGATACATTACAAGATTTATTATATCAAATTCCTAATGTTCCGCATGCTTCTGTAAAAGCTGGAAAAAGTGAAGAAGATAATGAGAAAATTTTTAGCGAAGGAACCATTCCTGATTTAGGAGAAAATGCTTTACCTCACTGGGAATTAGCCAAGAAATACGATATTATCGATTTTGAATTAGGAACCAAAATTACAGGGGCAGGTTTTCCTGTTTATAAAGGTAAAGGAGCGCGTTTACAACGTGCATTAATCAACTATTTTTTAGATAAAAATACAAACGCTGGTTATAAAGAAATGCAAGTTCCGCATTTGGTAAATGAAGCTTCAGGTATTGCAACAGGGCAATTACCAGATAAAGAAGGACAAATGTATCATTCAACTATTGATGATTTATATTTAATTCCTACTGGTGAAGTGCCAATTACAAATATCCACAGAAATGATTTAGTAAAAGAAGCTGATTTACCAATTAAATACACAGGTTACACTCCTTGTTTTCGTAGAGAAGCAGGAAGTTATGGTGCACATGTACGTGGTTTAAATCGTTTACATCAATTTGATAAAGTAGAAATTGTTCGTGTAGAGCATCCTGATAATTCTTACCAAGCTTTAAACGGAATGGTAGAACATATTAAAGAGATTTTACGTGAGTTAAAATTACCATACCGTATTTTACGTTTGTGTGGTGGCGATACCGGATTTACATCGGCTTTAACTTTTGATTTCGAATTGTATTCTACCGCACAAGAGCGTTGGTTAGAAATTAGTTCGGCTTCTAACTTTGAAACTTTTCAGGCAAATCGTTTAAAATTACGTTTTAAAAATAGCGATGGTAAAAGTCAGTTAGTACATACTTTAAACGGAAGTTCTTTAGCTTTACCAAGAGTATTAGCCGGAATTTTAGAGAACTATCAAACTGCAGACGGAATTAAAATCCCAGAAGTGTTAGTTCCTTATTGTGGTTTTAATATGATTGATTAGGTAAACCTAAACTTGTTTTAGACTTACAGAAATGGTTTATGAGATTCTGAAATAAATTCAGAATGACATTAAAAATAAAAAATGCCAAGTTTCAATCAAGAAACTTGGCATTTTTAGTAATCCACCCTTCAAAAATGAATTAATTTCATGTATTTAGTTAACAATCATAAGTTTAATTCGTCAACCTGAAATTGTTTCAGGTTCACATAATTAAGTTACTAATTTTCATTTAGATAAGATTCTGAAATAAATTAAGAATCTTACTATATATCTTTAATTGGCAACCACAGCTACCATTAATCTTTTGTATTTATTCATTTCTAATAATGCTTCAAAATACTTTGTTATTTGTCCGTTTCTCATAAACATATCTGCATTATTTTTTGCTATTCTATATTTTGTAGTAAAATTTTTCATCTTGTAATTTGTTTAGTCTTGTTATTATTAAGACAAAGTTCGTGCCAAAACCTTACACAACTTTCTAAAAAAGGAAGTCATTTAGCAACTAATTAATAATTTGTTCAGTATTTTTGATTGATGAAAAAAGCCATTCTATTCTTTAGTTTCCTCATTTTTAACCTGTTTTGTTACGCACAACAAAACGAATTTATTGTTGCTGAAAATTATTTTAGAAATAGTGAATACGAAAAAGCTATTCAGTTTTATAAAAAATTACACGATAAAAATCCGTACAATACCACTTTTTTAAAAAGGCTGATAACTTGTTATCAAGAAACCGAACAGTTTTTAATTGCAGATAATTTATTATCAAAAAAAATAAAAGAAAAACCAAACTTAACTTACCTTAACGTAATAAAAGGCTATAATTTTGAGCGTCAAAAAAATGATATTAAAGCCAATAACGAATATCAAAAAGCTCTTAACTCACTAGATAAAAAAGGCGCTAGATTTGGCGGTACTATTGCTAATTTATTTAAAAATTACAATAAATTAAATTTTGCTATTGATGCCTATACCAAAATAATGGCACACAATCCGGAGGCAAATTACGGATTTCAATTAGCTCAAATTCATGGTGAAAAAGGCGATTTTCCGAAAATGTTTGAGTCGTACGTGAATTTGGTTGATAAAAACGAAAAATACCTTAACAACGTAAAGCGTTATACTAGCAGGTATATTAATGACGATGCTGAAAATGAAAATAACATTTTATTTAAAAAAGCATTACTAAGAAAATCTATCAGTAATCCAAAAAATATTTGGAACGATTTACTGGCTTGGTTATTTGTAAAGCAAAAACAATACAGTAAAGCGCTAGTGCAACACAAAGCTTTATTAGCCAGAGATCCTGATAATTTAAGTAAAATTGATGAATTAGGTAAAATTGCTTTAGATGATAAAGCTTACGAAACCGCTAAAGAGTGTTTTAATTTAATTATTGAAAAAAGCAATTATCCTTCTGATAAGTTTAAGGCAATAAACAATAGTATAAAAATAGCAATTGCAACCAAACAGCCTGATATTGAAAATCGTTTTTTAAGTGTTTTTAATGAATACGGAATTAATAAAAATACTTTTCGCACACAAGTTACCTATGCCAATTATTTAACTTTTAACAACAATAATCCCGAAAAAGCAGTACAAATTTTAGAAAAAGCCATGACTTTTGCCAATTCTAACTTTACCAAAGCAATGGTTAAACTTAAATTAGGTGAAGTTTTAGTATATACAGGTAAATTTAACAAGGCATTAATTTACTTTTCGCAAGTACAAACCAAGTTTAAAAATCATTTTTTAGGACAAGAAGCACGTTTTAAAGTAGCACAAACTTCTTATTTTAAAAACGACTTTAAATGGGCAAAAGCACAATTAAAAGTTTTAAAAGGATCAGCAACTCAATTAATAGCAAATGATGCTGCCAATTTATTTTTAACAATTTCAGATAATCAACCAAAAGACAGTATTCCGTCTGGTTTAAAAGAATATGCAAAAGCCGATTTATTGGCTTTTCAAAATAAAAACACCCAAGCAATTAGCATTCTTAAAAATATTGTGATTAAATACAAAGGGCAACCTATTGAGGATGAGGCCTTGTTTAAACAAGCAAAATTATTATTCGAAGAAAAAAAATACAACGAAGCTATTTTAATTTTTGATAAAATAATAGCCTTAGATGCTAAAGGAATTTACATTGACGATACTTATTATTTATTGGCAGAATTGTACAATACTAAATTAAATAATCCCGAAAAGGCAAAAGAATACTATCAAAAGATTATTTTTGACCACGCTTCTAGCATCTATTTAGTAGATGCTCGTAAAAAGTTTAGAAAACTAAGAGGCGACACCATTAATTAACCAATGTAACAGTTTAATTGCTACAGTATTAGATTAAAATAAAATGTATATATACAACGTAACTATAAATATTGATGAAAGTGTTCATGACGAATGGTTAAGATGGATAAAAAATCATATTCCTGAAGTATTAGCAACAGGCCATTTTTTAAGCGCAAAATTAACACAAGTTTTGGTTGAAGAAGAAATGGGAGGCGCAACCTATTCGGTACAATATACTGCTAAAACACGTGAAGATTTAGATGATTATTACAAACATCATGCAGATGAACTTCGTACAGAAGCATTTAAACGATTTGCAGATAAAATGCTAGCTTTTCGTACCGAGTTAAGAGTAATAGATGAATTTTTTCCTGCTGTAGCAAGCAATTAAACATGAAACATAAAATTTATAAAAACAGAAAAAAGATATTATTTATCGGTATTTTTCTAACTGTTTTGGGTATTATTTTAGGTTATTGCACATACGGAACCGAACCTTGGGAAACCATTGGTGGTTTTTTAAGTGGTTTCGGAATTGGAGTTATTCTTTTATCTTTAGGATTAAAAGACCCTGCAAATAAATAATCAAAAAATAGTTATACAAGAATTTTTATTTACTCTTGTTACTAGTATTTTTAAATAAGCATCTGTTTTAATTATAATATAATATCAGCGCGTTATTCTGAATTTATTTCAGAATCACATTTTTATAATAAACAATGTATTATGATGAAAAACCGAAACAAGTTCAGGTTGACGTAAATATTAGTTATTACCAACAATCAATTTTTTTTTATACTAAAATCATGACTGTAAAAGCAAAAAAACATTTAGGGCAACATTTTTTAACGGATGAAAACATCGCTAAAAAAATAGCCGATTCGTTAACTGAAAACGGATATGATAACGTATTAGAAATTGGTCCAGGAATGGGTGTTTTAACAAAATATTTGTTAGCTAAAAAGCCAAAAGTTACGGTAATGGAGCTCGATTCTGAATCGGTTGAGTATTTACACAACACTTTTCCTATTGAGCATATAAAACTAAACACCACAAAAGATAATTTTAATATTATTGAAGGTGATTTTTTAAAAAAGAATCTTGTTGATACTTTTAAAAAACAACAAGTAGCCATTATAGGTAATTTTCCGTATAACATTTCTACTCAAATTGTTTTTAAAGCAATTGAAAACAGAGAATTTGTTCCTGAATTTTCAGGAATGTTTCAAAAAGAAGTAGCAAAGAGAATTGCAGAAAAAGAAGGAAGTAAAGTATACGGAATCATGTCTGTTTTAACACAAGCTTTTTATGATGTTGAATATTTATTTACCGTACCACCAACAGTGTTTAATCCACCACCAAAGGTAGATTCGGGTGTTATTCGATTAATCAGAAAAGAAAATTACACCTTACCTGTTGATGAAAAATTATTTTTTAGAGTGGTAAAAACTTCTTTTAATCAACGAAGAAAAATGCTGCGCTCTAGCTTAAAATCTTTTAACCTTTCAGATACTTTAAAAGAAGAGGCTATCTTTACCATGCGTCCCGAGCAATTATCAGTTCAAAAATTTATTGAACTAACCAAAATGATTGCCCAAGACAACGCATAAAAGATTACTTATAGAAAATATAATATTTTTGAATTAAATTCAAACCAATTCACAACAGATGGCATTTGAAATCACACAAGAATTACTTAACAACGTAACGCAGTGCATCGAAAACAAAAAAAACGATGCCCTTTACGAGTTATTTAACGGAATTCACCATGCTGATATTGCTGAAATATTAGACGAATTATCGTTTGATGAAGCGGTGTATATCATCCGTTTATTAGACAGTGAAACCACTGCCGAAGTGTTGATGGATGTTGATGATGATGTTCGAGAAAAAATACTAGAACAACTAACTGCAAAAGAAATTGCAGAAGAAATAGATGAACTTGATACCGATGATGCTGCCGATGTAATTGCTGAACTTCCTGAAAAAAGGAAAAAAGCAGTAATGCAAGAAATTGAAGATGATGAGCATGCCAAAGAAATTGTAGAATTGTTACGTTACGACGAAGATTCTGCCGGTGGATTAATGGCAAAAGAGTTGGTAAAAGTGAACGAAAATTGGTCGGTACCTCGTTGTGTAAAAGAAATGCGCATACAAGCCGAAGAAGTTACACGCGTACATTCAATTTACGTTATTGATAATAACGGAAAGCTAAAAGGGCGTTTGTCTTTAAAAGACTTATTAATGGCAGAAGCTAAAGCAACAATTGCCGATGTTTACATACCTAAAGTAGATTTTGTAACTGTAACTGATGAAGCCGAAGATGTTGCCAACATTATGCGTAAATACGATTTAGAAGCCATTCCTGTTGTTGATGAATTGGGAGTTTTAGTTGGACGTATTACCATTGATGATATTGTTGATGTAATAAAGGAAGAAGCTGATAAAGATTATCAATTAGCAGCTGGTATTACACAAGATGTAGAAGCAGATGATACTATTTTAGAGCTTACAAGAGCACGTTTACCTTGGTTATTTTTAGGTTTAATTGGTGGTGTTGGTGCCGCAAGTATTATGGGATTTTTTGAAGATGCAATATCCGAAAATGCAATTTTATTTATGTTTACACCTTTAATCGCCGCCATGGCAGGTAATGTAGGAGTGCAATCATCAGCAATTATTGTGCAAGGTTTAGCGAATGACGATGTAAAAGGTAGTATTACTGATAGATTGTTAAAAGAAGTGTCATTAGCAATGGTTAACGGATTGGCTTTAGCGGTTTTACTATTCTTATTTATTTTTGCTACAGAGCAAGATATTAAAGTTGCTACGGCAATTTCTATCTCACTTTTTGTAGTAATTATTGTAGCCGGATTAATAGGTACTTTTATTCCGTTGTTTTTAGATAAAAGAGGTATCGATCCTGCAATTGCAACAGGGCCTTTTATTACAACCAGTAATGATATTTTCGGAATTTTAATTTACTTTTGGATAGCTAAAATGATTATTGGTTTTTAGCCTATTGTACCGTTTTTACGCTATCAAATAAAATATCAATCTCTTCTTTTGGTATAAATCCTTTTAGCATTAAAACAGCTCCGAAAACGATTAATAAAATTCCCATGCCTCGTTTTATTCGATAAATAACTAAAGGTGTTAACTTATTTTTTAATTGTTTAGCCAATACTATTTTTCCTAAATCGGTAAATGCATATCCAAAAATTACAGTTGCAAAATACCAAAATAAGTACTTCGGATTCATATCATACGTAGGACCAATAACAACAATTAGTCCTAACCAAAAAGCTAAAACGCCTATATTAATAAAGTTTAAAAAGAAGCCTTTTAAAAATAATTTTAAGTAATTATTACTTGCAGGCAAAGTTACATCAGGCGCTTCGGCTTCTTTTTTATTGTTTTTATCTAAATAAGTAATTAATCCGTAAATAATAAGTACTAATCCGCCGATGAGAAACAAACGCGGATCGTCTTTAATTTTTTCTAACAAACTTCTGCTTCCAAAATAAGCAATTAACATAAAAACAATATCGCCTAATATTACACCAATATCAAAAGCAATAGCAGCTCTTGCTCCTTTTAAAACACTTGTTTTTAAGAGCATAAAAAATACTGGCCCAATCATAAAAGCCATAAAAACTCCTACTAAAAAAGCGTTTTTAAAATCGTAAAAATCCATTATTAAATATGTGTTTATGACTATTTGTAATAAATGACAAACTCCATTCGTCAACCTGAACTTGTTTCAGGTTCTCATCACAAATCATTGTTTAGTTATGTAATGAGATTCCGAAATAAATTCGGAATGACGTTAAAAATTATATACTATACGGATATTCAATATATATTAACTACTAAACGTCATCAAAATCAACAACTACTTTCGGGGTTGTAGGATGTGCCATACAGGTTAAAATAAAACCTTCTTCTAATTCATCGTCAGATAAAATAGCGTTTTTAGACATTACTGCTTTTCCTTCGGTTACTTTTGCAATACAACTACTACAAACACCACCTTGACAAGAATACGGAGCGTCTAATTTATTACGTAAAGAGGCCGATAAAATAGTATCGGTTTTTTCCATCGAAAAAGTAGTTTCCTCATCATCTAACAACACGGTAATTTCTGATTTACCATCAGGATAAGTAATCGGAATTTCATCTTCGGTAGCACTTGCCGTAAATAACTCGAAATGAATATTTTCTTCGTTAAATCCGTTGTCTTGTAATGTTTCAGATACTGTGTTAATCATTGCTTCTGGCCCGCATAAATAAGCAGCATCAAAAACAATATTTTTATGAATATCTTTTACAATATTATTAACGTTGTTTTTATCAATTCTACCTAATTTACTTCCACTTTTAACCTCTTTACTAAAAATATAATGTAAATTAAATTGCTGTTTATACTGATCTTTTAAAGCATTTAACTCTTCGTAAAAAATAGTTGTTTCTGCTTTTTTATTACCATAAACTAAGGTAAATGTTGCTGTCGGTTCGTTTTCTAACACTGCTTTTATCATCGATAAAACTGGTGTAATTCCGCTACCTGCAGCAAATGCAATGTAGTTTTTATCCGCCGAAGGCTCTAAAATAAATTTCCCTTCTGGTTCTGAAACTTCTAAAATTGTTTCTTCCTTTAGTTTTGTTGTTGCATAGGTAGAAAAAACTCCTTTTTCTACCGCTTTAACAGCAACTTTTAATTCGTTGTTATTTGGCGACGCGCAAATAGAATACGCTCTACGTATTTCTTGCTTGTTTAAAACTGTTTTTATGGTTATATATTGACCTGCAATAAAAGTATAAGCTTCTTTTAATTCGGCAGGAATTGTAAATAATATTGAAACGGCATCGGCAGTTTCTTTAATTATTTTTTCTATTGTTAATTTATGAAATGTAGACATCTATACTATTTAAAAACACAAAAATAAGCAATACTAAAGGAACCTTTTGTTAGGAATTACATAAAATAATACCTAAGATTATTATACATAAGAAAATTATGTATATTTGTTGTGCGTTGAAAAGACAAAAACATACTAATAATATATACCGTTTAATATTTATAAAATGGGAAATCAGAAATTATATAAAGGTTCGTTACAAACTATCATTTTAAAGCTATTGGCTCAAAATGATAAAATGTATGGTTATGAAATTACTCAAAAAGTAAAAGAACTAACCAAAGGCGAATTAAAAATTACCGAAGGTGCTTTATATCCTGCCTTACATAAATTAGAAGCCGAAGGTTTGTTGGATGTTGAAGTTGCCAAAGTAGGGAATCGTTTGCGTAAATATTACAAACTTACCGAAAACGGCACCAAAGAAACTGCCAATAAATTGGAAGAAATGCAAGAGTTTTTAAAAACAATGCAGCAATTGGTGAATCCTAAATTTAGCTTAGAGTAAGATGGAGTTAACTAAAGAACAAACCAAAAGAATTAACGACTTTTTAGAAGGTATTGGTGTTAACTATATTGATATCCGTTACGAAATGGTAGATCATATAGCGTCTGAAATTGAAGAAAAAGTAACCGATACTGATACGTTTTTCGAAAATCAACGCTTTCAAACCGTTTTTGTTAGATACATGTTGAGTAAAAAAGATGCGCTGCAAAAAAAATATCAGAAAATAGTAAAAAGAAGGTTTTGGGGGGATGTTAAAACGATGTTTAAAAATATGGGCAAAGAAACTCTAAAAATTAAAAACCTTTTATTTTTAGTCATTTTAGTAGCAACTACCTATACATTTAGTTTATTTAATATAAAAAACACTTTAACATACTTGTTCGTATTATTAATTATTATCTATTGTTATAACGGCTATATATTTAGTAGAGCGGCTAAAAAATATGGCACCATAAAAGTGATTCAATCATATACATTGCTACTTACTTTTATGTCTTATTTTCCTCTTTATGTTAACAACCCCATATTAATGTCATCTAAAACTGATGTTAAAATGTGGAGTATTTATGTACATACATCGTTTATCTATTTAATTTTTTTACTCTATAAATCATTTATGAATCAGAAAGAAAAAATTGATGCTAAATACCGATATTTAACAGAATAAATGATATTAGAGCGTCATTCTGAATTTATTTCAGAATCGCATATTGATTAGAAAACATATAATGATGAGAACCTGAAACAAGTTCAGCTTGACGAGAATAAACTATTATAAAATATTGCCCAAACGCATTTATTTAAGTTATGGAATTGACAAAAAAGCAAATACAAGAAATTGATAGATATTTAAATTTAAAAGGAGTAAAATTTGTCGATTTTAGAAGTGAAATTATAGATCATATTGTTTCTCAAATAGAAGAAGAAATTAGCAAAGGAAAGTCTTTTAATAGTGCTTTTACTTATACAAAACTTAAATGGGATTCTCAACTACGAAGTAGTCATAGTTGGATTTTTGGAACAGGTTTTATAGCTCCTAAAATTGTAATTACTAAAGCAAAGAAAGTTTTTACAACTACTTTTTTTATCTCATTAGTACCATTATTAATAGCCTTTATTGTTGTTTTTAACAGTAAAATAGCTTTAAGTAAAGTAACTGGACATATTACTATTGCTGCTATTGTGTTACTTTTTACTATCACACTTTTTTACTCTCTTAAAATATCGAATTCTAAAAAGAAAACAGTTTACAATTTTATTGTAAAAACACAATTTTTAAACTTTATTTTTTTACCTATTTTTCTTTTAACTAACCCTGTTACTGATTTTTTAAATATTGGTTTTTTAGGGTATATGATAATCACCACCTATGCTGTTCGATTATTTTATATAAAACATCAAGAAGAAAAAGCAAAGTATAAAGTATCCGTAAAGTAATATTAATACGTCATTCTGAATTTATTTCAGAATCGCATATTGATTAGAAAACATATAATGATGAGAACCTGAAACAAGTTTAGGTTGACGAGAATTAAACGATCATAAAATATTGCCCAAACGCATTTATTTAAACTATGAAACTCACCGAACAAAACATAGATAACCTTTACAAATTCACACGTCAGCATTATGTAGAGCATTACGATGTACAAACCGAATTGGTAGATCATTTAGCAAATGACATCGAACAAATTTGGATGGAGCAGCCTAAATTATCTTTCGAGCAAGCACGCGATGTTTCTTTTAAAAAATTCGGAATCTTCGGATTTATGGATGTTGTGGAAGAGAAACAAAGACAGTTAGGGAAAAAATATAAAACCATTTTATGGCGTTATGTAAAAGAATGGTTTCAATTTCCTAAAATAATTTTAACCATAAGTATTTTTGCCTTTTATTTTTATTGTTTACAATTTAAAGCAGGACTTTATTTATGTATTGTATCAGTAATTTTCTTAGCCATTATTGATGTGTATATTGTTCATAAACTACAAAAAGAAGTAAAAAAACGTTTTACAAAAAATAATAAAAAATGGATGTTAGAAGACACTATTTTTAACGTTGCTAGTTTTGGCGGAGTAATGGTTGGCTCTAATGTTCCACAATTTATAAATCAAACAACAAACCAAACACCTTCAAGTACTGCTGCCTTTTTTATTGCGCTTTTTTTAACATCAGCAATTATTTACTCATATGTAACCTTATTTGTAATTCCGCAAAAAGCAGAACAATTATTAGAAGAGCATTATCCTGAATATAAAATCGCCAATTAAATGAAATTAACCGAACAACAAATAGCGTTATTATACAAATTTACCCGTCAGCATTATGTAGAGCATTACGATGTACAAACCGAATTGGTAGATCATTTAGCGAATGATATCGAACAAATTTGGGTGGAGCAGCCTAAATTATCTTTCGAACAAGCACGCGATGTTTCTTTTAAAAAATTCGGAATCTTCGGATTTATGGATATTGTTGATAAAAAAATAGGGCAAATGAATAAAAAGTATTTCAAACTTATTTTAAGTTTTGTTAAACAATGGTTTCAATTGCCTAAAATTATAATTACACTTTGTTTAATTGTATTGTTTTATCAATTGCAAAATTTAGCGATTGCCTATTATATTTATAGCGGAGTATTTTTTAGCGTTATTCTTTTAGAAATAATTAAAATGTTTCAATCAAAAAGAAAAATCAATCAAAAAATAGCTTTAACTGGTAAAAAATGGTTGCTAGAAGATATTTATTTAAGGCAAAGTTTAGGAAACTTAGCGTTAATTATTTTTTATGCGTACGATTTGTTTCTTCCACACGACGATGATTTTATAGCAATGAATCAATTTAGCCGATGGCTTTCGGCATTTTTAATCGTATTTACCATGTTAGTTGGTTACATTACTTTAATTGTAATTCCTAAAAAATCTGAAGATTTACTTAAAGAATATTACCCTGAATATAACTTTAGTTAACTATAACTTATTTCAGATTTTTATCACAACAACGCAAAGCTAAATGTGATTCTGAATCAAGTTCAGAATGACATTACAAAATATAAATCATTAAAAACAAAAACAACGTCAACCTGAACTTGTTTCAGGTTCGCATTATAACAATGTAATTTTTGGTGTGATTCTGAAATAAATTCAGAATCACGTATCAATATTACAAAAACTACTTTTTACCATCAACAACAATAACAATTTCGCCTTTTGCAGGTTTTTCTGTATAATATGATAACACTTCTTTTACTGTTCCTCGCTTGGTTTCTTCAAACATTTTTGTCAATTCTCTAGAAACTGATATTTGTCTGTCATCACCAAAATACTCGCCAAAATTTGTCAAGGTTTTTAATAATTTATGCGGACTTTCATAAAAAATCATGGTACGTTTTTCTTCAGATAAAAGAGTTAATCGTGTTTGGCGACCTTTTTTAACCGGTAAAAATCCTTCGAAAACAAATTTATCGTTCGGTAAGCCAGAGTTTACCAAAGCAGGTACAAAAGCAGTTGCTCCAGGCAAACATTCAACGTCAATATTTTGTTGTACACAAGCTCTGGTTAATAAAAAACCAGGATCAGAAATTGCAGGCGTTCCAGCATCAGAAATTAAAGCACAACTTTCACCATTTTTTAATCTATTTAAAACACCTTCAACCGATTTGTGTTCGTTATGCATGTGGTGACTGTACATTTGTGTACTAATTTCAAAATGCTTTAACAGTTTACCGCTTGTACGCGTATCTTCCGCCAAAATAAAATCCACTTCTTTTAAAATTCTAAGTGCTCTTAAAGTAATATCCTCTAAATTTCCAATAGGTGTTGGTACCAAATACAATTTGCTCATACAGCAAAGCTACAACAAAGTTTTAGTACATTTGTGCCATGCCAAAAAAGCTGTTAAAAAATATTAATTTTCCTTCGGATGTTAGGCAACTATCCTCAGATGAATTGCCGTTATTGGCAAAAGAATTGCGTGAATTTATTATTGATGTAGTTGCTACAAAAGAAGGTCATTTAGGTGCAAGTTTGGGCGTGGTAGAACTTACCATTGCCTTGCATTATTTGTTTGATACACCAAACGATCAATTAGTTTGGGATGTTGGGCATCAAGCCTACGGACATAAAATTTTAACAGGCCGTAAAGATATTTTTCATACCAACAGGCAGTTAGGCGGAATTTCAGGATTTCCAAAACGAAGCGAAAGTGAATATGATACTTTTGGTGTTGGGCACTCATCAACCTCAATTTCTGCGGCTTTAGGTATGGCAATTGCTTCTAAATTACAAGGTAATAACAAACATCATATTGCGGTTATTGGCGATGCTTCTATAGCAAGCGGAATGGCTTTCGAAGCTTTAAATCATGCTGGCGATACGAATGCAAATTTATTAGTTATTTTAAATGACAATGCTATTGGAATCGATCCATCCGTAGGAGCTTTAAAAGATTATTTAACTAGAATTAAAGCAACCAGATCTGATATTGAACAACACAATATTTTTGAAGCCTTAAATTTTGATTATTCTGGCCCAATAGATGGTCATGATTTCGAAGCACTTTTATCAGAATTAGAACGATTAAAACAGGTTAAAGGCCCCAAGTTTTTACATGTAATTACCACCAAAGGAAAAGGCTTAAAACAAGCCGAACAAGATCAAGTAAAATACCATGCTCCTGGTAAGTTTGATAAAATTTCTGGAGATGTGTTGCCAAAAGAAGCTAGTAAATTTACCAAATATCAAGATGTTTTCGGAAAAACAATTGTCGAATTAGCGCAACAAAACGATAAAATTGTAGGAATCACACCTGCAATGTTAACTGGAAGCTCATTAAAATTGATGTTAGAAAAATTTCCGAATCGTACTTTTGATGTTGGTATTGCCGAACAACATGCAGTTACTTTGGCTGCAGGTATGGCAACCCAAGGAGTTATTCCGTTTTGTAATATTTACTCTACTTTTTTACAGCGTGCTTACGATCAAATAATTCATGATGTTGCCTTACAAAATTTACCGGTAATTTTTTGTTTAGATAGAGCTGGTTTGGTGGGAGAAGATGGCGCAACACATCACGGGGTTTTCGATTTAGCTTACTTAAATTGTATTCCGAATCTAATAATATTCGCACCTCGCAACGAAATTGAATTGCGAAATATTTTATACACAGCACAATTGGGCTTAGAAAATCCGATTGCAATCCGATATCCGAGAGGAAAAGGAAAATTAGAAAACTGGCAATTGCCTTTTGAAAAAATTAAAATAGGAAAAGGAAGTTGTTTAAAAGAAGGAAACAAGCTTGCTGTACTTTCTATAGGAACTATTGCTAATAATGTTTCTGAGGCTATTTATCAGCTTAAAAACCATACTACAGTTGCGCATTACGATATGCGATTTGTAAAGCCTTTAGACATTAATTTACTTGATACTGTTTTTAATAAGTTTGATTTTATCATCACTATTGAAGACGGAACTGTAAAGGGCGGATTTGGAACTGCTGTTTTAGAATATGCTTCAGAAAAAAATTACAAAGGAACCATTAAGGTTTTAGGGATTCCTGACAATTTTATTCATCACGGAACAGTTGATGAATTACAAAAAGCTTGTGGCATTGATACTATTTCTATCCAAAAAACCATTAAACAGTTATTACACTAAAATTTTATAGGGAATACCCTTTTAAAACTTCTTTTTAAATTTTTAACTTTGGTGGTAACCTCAAGTTAAAAATTCACGAACCTTCCCCGTTTTTAAAACTATGAAAAAACTAATTACGTTAGTTATATGCGCAATGGTTGTTGTGTCATGTAGCAAAGAGGAAAGTTACGAACCTGTGTCAACACTTGATGCCGATTTAACCAAAATGCTTTTAAAAAGAGCAAATAATGCTAGCATATCTTTTTTTGAATTGCCCGCTAGTAATGATTATTCTAAAATTCCGCAAGACCCGAATAATCCAATAACAGAAGACAAAGTTATTTTAGGTAAATTATTATTTCATGAAACTGCTTTGGCTCAAAATCCTAAACATACTGATGGTATTGGTACTTATTCATGTGCCAGTTGTCATCATTCAAAAGCAGGATTTCAATCTTGTAAAAAACAAGCTATTGGCGATGGCGGTTCTGGTTTTGGAGCTTCAGGTGAATTAAGAACGATGGGGGCAAATTATACCAACGAAACGGTTGATGTACAGCCCATAAAATCACCATCTATTTTAAACGGAGCTTACCAGAAAGTAACCCTTTGGAATGGTCAGTTTGGAGCAACGGGAATGAATTCAAACACACAATCAGAGTGGACTATTGGTACACCAAAAGAAACGAATAATTTAGGTTTTGAAGGCTTAGAAACACAAGCCATTGCTGGCTTAACTGTTCACCGATTAAAAGTAAATTCATCAATAATAGAAAACTTAGGCTATAAAACATTGTTTGACAAAGCTTTTGCCAATGTTAACGAAAATGAACGTTATTCTGTAAAAAATGCGGGGTTAGCAATTGCAGCTTACGAAAGAACTGTTGTTGCTGATGAAGCTCCGTTTCAAGAATGGTTAAAAGGAGATAATAATGCCATGTCTGATGATGAAAAGAAAGGCGCAATTTTATTTTTTGATAAAGGAAAATGTTATCAATGTCATAACGGACCTTCATTAAATTCGATGGATTTTGTTGCCTTAGGGATGAAAGATTTAGAAGGGGCAGGAGTTTTAGGAAATCCTGTTGATGATGCTACAAAAAAAGGACGCGGTGGTTTTACTAAAAATCCTGATGATAATTATAAATTTAAAGTACCGCAATTATATAGTGTAAAATACAATGGATTTTATGGTCATGGATCGTCATTTACATCTATTAAAAAAATTATTGAGTATAAAAACAATGCTGTAAAAGAAAATAACGATGTGCCAAATATTAGTATAGATAACCGGTTTAAGCCTTTAAATTTATCTGAAGAAGAAATAGCTTTGCTTACACTTTTTGTTGAAAAGAGTTTAAATGATAAAAATCTTGAAAGATATGTTCCAGACAATGTTATGTCTAACAATTGTATACCTAACAACGATGCTCAGTCTCAACTAGATATTTGCAATTAAAAATATTATAAAAGAAAAAAGCGAACCTAAATAGGTTCGCTTTTTATATATAAAAACTTTTAATTTAGTTATTTAATGCTTCTGCACCACCAACAATTTCTAAAATTTCGTTAGTAATTGCAGCCTGACGTGCTTTGTTATACGTTAATAATAATTCGTCACGTAATTCAGTTGCATTATCTGTTGCTTTATGCATTGCAGTCATACGAGCACCGTGTTCAGCAGCAAAAGAATCACGAATTGCTTTGTATAATTGTGTTTTTAAAGACTTCGGAATTAATTCTAAAACAATTTCTTCTTTAGAAGGTTCAAAAATGTAATCTAAATTTACATTCTCGTCACTTTCAACTGGTTTAATTGGTAAGAATTGCTCTAATTGAGCTATTTGAGTTGCAGCATTTTTAAATTGATTGTAAACAAGTTCTATTTTATCGTAAGAACCACCTACATATAAATCCATTAATTGCTCAGCAACTTTGGCTACATTATCAAAAGTTAATTCATCAAAAATATCATTCCTATTTTCAATAATTGTGTACTCTTTTGATAAAATATCGTTTCCTTTTTTACCTATTGTAAACAAATCAACAGTAGCTTCGCTGTATTTTTCGTTAATAGCTTTAACTGTTTCTTTAATAATAGAAGAGTTAAAACCACCACATAAACCTCTGTTAGAGGTTATTGTTACTAACAATACTTTGTTTACTTCTCTTTGTGCTGAATATGCTCCGCCAGCATCGCTATCTAAAGTAGCGCTTAAGCTTTGTAATAATTCAGTAAGCTTAGATGAATACGGGCGCATTGCTGTAATTGCATCTTGAGCTTTTTTCAACTTTGCAGCCGATACCATTTTCATGGCAGAGGTAATCTGCATTGTTGATTTAATTGAAGTAATTCTGTTACGTATTTCTTTTAAGTTAGCCATACAAATAGTATTTAGCATTAAGTATTAAGTACTGAGAAAAATCTCAATACTTAATACTAAAATCTTTTATTAAGCTTTAAATTTAGCAGAAACTTCTGCTGCTGCTGACGTTAACACACCTGTTACTTCGTCAGTTAATTTTCCTGCTTTTAAAGTATCTAATGTATCTCTATGCTTTGCATTTAAATACTCGATATAATCTCTTTCAAACTCTTTTACTTTGTTTACTGGTACATCTTTTAACAAGTTTTTAGAACCTGCATAAATGATTGCAACCTGATCTTCAACAGTAAAAGGATCGTTTTGTGCTTGCTTTAAAATTTCAACATTACGTTGTCCTTTAGAAATCACATTCATAGTAGCTGCATCTAAATCAGAACCAAACTTAGCGAATGCTTCTAATTCACGATATTGAGCTTGATCTAATTTTAAAGTACCAGATACTTTTTTCATTGATTTAATCTGAGCATTACCTCCAACACGAGATACTGAAATACCTACGTTAATTGCAGGACGAACTCCTGAGTTAAATAAATCTGATTCTAAGAAAATTTGTCCATCAGTAATCGAAATTACGTTTGTTGGAATATATGCTGAAACGTCTCCTGCTTGTGTTTCAATAATTGGTAATGCAGTTAAAGAACCTCCACCTTTTACGATACTTTTTAAAGAATCTGGTAAATCGTTCATTTCACTTGCAATTTTGTCATCATTAATAACTTTTGCAGCACGCTCTAATAATCTTGAGTGTAAGTAAAATACATCTCCAGGATATGCCTCACGTCCTGGTGGTCTTCTTAATAATAAAGAAACCTCACGGTAAGCAACTGCTTGTTTAGATAAATCATCATAAACAATTAAAGCTGGTCTACCAGTATCACGGAAATATTCTCCAATCGCAGCTCCTGCAAATGGTGCATATACCTGCATTGGTGCAGGATCTGATGCATTTGCAGCAACAATAGTTGTATATGCTAAAGCGCCTTTTTCTTCTAACATGTTAGCAATTGCTGCTACTGTTGAAGCTTTTTGACCGATAGCTACGTAGATACAGTACACTGGTTGCCCTGCATCATAAAATTCTTTTTGATTTAAAATTGTATCAATTGCAACAGTAGATTTACCTGTTTGACGGTCTCCAATGATTAACTCACGTTGACCACGACCAACAGGAATCATTGCATCAATAGATTTAATACCTGTTTGCATTGGCTCTGTTACAGGCTCACGATAAATAACACCAGGAGCTCTACGCTCTAATGGCATTTCGTAAGTTGTACCTTCAATTGGTCCTTTACCATCAATTGGTTGACCTAAAGTATTTACAACACGTCCTACAATTCCTTCACCTGCTCTTAAAGAAGCAATACGTTCTGTACGCTTAACGGTAGAACCTTCTCTTACAGAGGTAGAAGCACCTAATAATACAACACCTGCGTTGTCTTCTTCTAAGTTTAATACAATTCCTTCTAATCCGTTATCGAATTCTACTAATTCACCATATTGTACATTTGATAAACCGTAAACACGAGCAATACCATCACCTACTTGTAATACTGTACCTACTTCGTTTAATGAAGCTTTCGACTCGAAATTAGTTAATTGTTCCTTTAAAATTGCTGATACTTCAGCTGGTTTAATTGCTGCCATTTTTAATTGCTTTAGGCTTTAAGTTTTAGGCTTTAGGCAAAATATTGCCAATAGCTTACTGCTTATTGCTTTTTAAATTTGTGGAATGTAATGACTATTGTCAAATTCTCTTCTTAACTCATTAAATTGATTAGAGATACTTGCATCATATTGCACATCTCCAACACGTAAAATAAATCCTCCTATAATATTCGGATTTACAATATTTTCTATACTTGCGCTATTTCCTGTAAGTGCTACAATCTTAGCTTGTATTTTTTCTTCAAGTTCTTTTGTTAAAGCTACTGCTGTGGTAACTTTAGCAATTTCGATACTCTTATCATGATCATAAATAATAGTGTATTGCTTTGCAATAGCCTCTAACATAATCATACGCTTGTTTTCCTCTAATAAATTAAATAACCCTTTTATAATGTTATCTACTTTATCTCCAAAAAGTGCAACTAATACTTTACGTTTATCTGCAGCTTTAATTACAGGACTTTTAAGCATTGTATCTAAATCACTACTTTGAGCAATAGTATTTGCTATTAACACCATGTTATCGTTTACTAACGATTCATTTTTATGTTCTTTAGCTAAATTTAAAATTGCTTTTGCGTAACGTAATGCTGGTCTTGCTCCTTTCATCGATTGATTAGTTTAAGGTAACCTCTTCTAACATACCTTCAACAAGCTTTAAATGATTTGCTTGCGAAGCTAATTCTTTTTTAACAACAGCTTGAGCAATACCGATTGATAATTCGGCAACGTTCTTTTTTAATTCAGCAACAGCTGCTTGTTGTTCTTGCTTAATAGTTGCTTTAGCATTTTCTATTAAAGTAGTCGCTTGTTCAGTAGCTTCTTCTTTAGCTTCAGCAATAATAGTATCTTTAATTTCACGTGCTTCTTTTAACATTGCATCTCTTTCTGCACGAGCTTCTTTTAATAATCTATCATTATCAGCTTGTAAATTTTGCATTTCTTTACGAGCATTTTCTGCCTGATCTAATGCGCTTTGAATCCCTTCTTCTCTTTCATCTAAAGAGTTTAAAATTGGTTTCCAAGCAAATTTTGCTAATAAAAATAATAAAAGAACTAGGATAGTTAATTGCATTGCAAACAATCCTATTGAAAAATCATTAAAAATATCCATAATACTTAATCGTTATTTTGTCGTTTAATTTTAAAAACATTTCTGCAACCAACCGTTGCAGAAAATGTTTTTGTTGTTTTTGTGTCGGGATTATTTTCCTAAAAGTAAAGCACCAAATGCTAAACCTTCTAATAATGCTCCGATAATGATCATCGCTGTTTGGATTTTACCAGCAGCCTCAGGTTGACGAGCAATCCCTTCCATTGCTTTTCCACCTATTTGACCTAATCCGATTCCTCCACCGATTACGATTAATCCTGCTCCAATTAAATTGTACATACTAATTGATTTATATTAAATTAAACAAATTCTTATTCTACTCTATACTACTAATGATCATGTGCATGATCATGCTCTTCTACTGCCATACCAATAAATAAGGCTGAAAGCATTGTAAAAATAAATGCTTGTAAAAAAGCTACTAATAATTCGATAACCGTTAAAAATAAGGTTAACAAGAACGAAATCCCTGTTGCACCAACTGTTCCGAATTCTGCTTTTAATAACACCATAAGTGCTGCAATACCCATTACTACCGAGTGACCTGCTGTAATATTTGCAAATAAACGCACTAATAATGAGAATGGTTTAATTAACAAGAAACCTGCTAATTCTAACACTGCTAATATTGGTCTTAATAATTTTGGTACACCAGGCATCCATAAAGTATGCGCCCAAAAATCTTTTGATCCGTTAGTAATGTATATTATTAAAGTAAACAATGCTAAACACACTGTTACTGCTATTTGACCTGTTACATTAAATCCTAAAGGAGTTAACCCTAATAAGTTTAATATCCAGATAAAGAAAAATACCGTTAACAAATATGGCATAAATCTTTTATACTTTTTTTCTCCAATATTAGGTCTTGCAATTTCATCTCTAACATATAAAACTAAAGGCTCTAAAACACGACCAACTCCTGTTGGTATCGCTCCTTTTTTATATCCTTTCGCTAATGAGCCAAAACCTAAAAACATTAATAAACCTGCTAATAAAATTCCGAAAACACTTTTTGTAATAGATAAATCTAATACTTTATGTGCGTTTGTTGCGTGGTGAGTTTCATCAAAAGCAACTTCAGTAGCACCTTCATTTAACTCGTAAATTTTACTGTGGATTTTAGTTAACTTAACGCCTCCTTTTTCAAGAACTACGTGACCATCATCATTATGATGAAAAGACGAAGACATAAACGCAGTTAAACCTTTACTTGTCCAAACAATTACTGGCAACGGAAAACCAACATGTTTTCTCTCTCCTGCATCATTAGTATAAGAATACAAAGAAAAGTCGTGAGAATCTGCTAAGTGATGCTTAATATAAGCACTTATTTCTTCTTTGGTGTTAACTTTTCCACCATCGTTATCTAACGATTTTTTATCGCCTCCACTAGCAAACACTCCAAAAGAAGTAAATACTAATGCTAAAACTGTAAAAAATTTGATAGAATTTTTTGCTATCATCATACCTTTTTTAATATAGGGTTGTGGTCTCTAAATTTCCGTGCAAAGGTACACATTTAATTAAAACTACAAACCCTTTTTTTATTTAGTTTTATGATTCTATTTTTAGTTTAAAATACTTTATTTTTTTTTAAGTAAACTATTTGCTATTCAACAGTTTTGAAACCGCAATAGCTTCTGAAATCAAAAATAAAAATAACGGAATTACTAATGAAAACCTCTCTGGCTTAGTAAGTTCTTCATTTGCAAAAACCGAAGCTTTAAAAATTAGCACAAAAAAACCTATTTTTAAAAATACAGAGGCTAAATATGCGTAACCTGCTTGATTTACTAATTTACTCGCTACCAACTCAACAATACCATAAACAATTATAGCTGATATTAAGTGAAATACGTACACCGAAAATAACGAATATGAAAGTGTTATATTTTTGGATTGTAAAATGTAATTGTGTGGAAAGTAGCTTACCGCAAATACTACAAAAATAGCGGCAAGAAAAAACAAAATTCGTTTAGTCATTATTTTTTGAAATTTTTGTAACTTGTACTATTACCGAAAACATTGCTAAAAAAACTGCAACTAGCGTACATATTTTAGAGTATATTTCTCCTTCGGTAACATATTTAGAATCTAACCATTTACCTAGTAAATTACCTAAATAAATGGTTAAACCCATTTGAAAAGCCATTGTTGTAAACCGAATGTATTTATTAAGCGGTTTTTTCTTTTCGTTTTTGGTCATCTTTATTTAATTCTTTTACAGCACCTTTCATGGCACATGTTGCATTAAATGATGCTCCTGGCTCTACCGAAAGTTTACCAATAATAACATCTCCGTTAATATTTGCTGATGTTTTTACAGTTAAAGTGTTTGAAACAATTAATTCTCCAGAAAATTTACCTTCTACATCGGCATTTTCACACTCTACTTTACCTTTTATAAAACCAGATTCGCCAATAATAACTCTTCCGTTTGTTTTAATAGTTCCTTCTAAAGTTCCGTCAATTCTAAAATCTCCTTCCGAGATAATATCACCCATAATTTGGGTATTTCTTCCTATAATATTTCTTTCCGAAACTTTATTGTCGCTTGTTTTTTTACTTTCTTTACTAAACATACTTAAGGGAATTTGGGATTTTTTATTTTTTTAACTGCTCTAAAATTTCTTGTGCTTTTACACCCTCTTCTTTATCGGCATAACTAATAGCTACAAATTTTAAAGCTTCTTTGTAATCATCTTTATTTTTAAACTTACCTATTGACAAGGCTTTAAGGAGTGCAAATTTAGGTATTAATTTCGAATTAGTAATATCTTTTAAAAACTCATCAACCTCATTTACAGCCTCTTTAAACTTATTTTGTTTATACAGGTAATAAATTTCTTTATATTTATTTAAAACAACATCTTCTTTTTTAGTGGATGTTAATTTTTTATTCGGATTGGCTATTATTTGCGCAAATGAGGTTTCAGAATATTTATTTAAAATTATCTCTTTATAAAAATTTGCTTTTTCTTGATTATCAATCGACTTATATATTTGATATAAATGATAACTGATTGATAACTCTAACGCTGTGTTTTTATCCTCGTTTAGTAAACGCTCTAAATTTTTTGTTGCTCGATTCGTGTTTTTAAATTGCTCTTTATAAATTAAGCCTAATTGATACAAAGCATCATTACGCTCTTTAGTTAAACTTGTAATTACTTTTTTATCGGTAGGGATTTCATCTAAATAAGTAGCCAATTCGTAACGTTTATTAACTGTTGGCTCAGTTAAATTATTGCTTGCAGTATTCGTTGTACTTGCCGATTTATCTGACAACCTCCAATTATCTTCTAACGGACGAGTACCCCAAACTTTCTGAAAACCTGCTTTTCCAAAACCTAAAGCCTGTGTATTATAAAAATACCATTTTCCTTTATTACTTGTGTTATTTACTGATGCTAAACCACCAAAAGAACTTCCAAAATTTTGAGCATTTAATAATTGTTGCTGTTTTTCTTCGTCTTCTTTTTTAATTTTTTCAATATAATTTTCAAAAAACAACGTTCTTTCATCAATAGACATAGCTACTAGTTTTAAAACGCTATCATTATTTTTAACAACCTCTTCGTACTTTCTTAAGGTTGTTAATCCTTTGTTTTTTCTTCGTACACGTCTGATTCTTTTTTCTTGATCAAATTCTTTTGATGTTACTTGTAAAACACTATCGTAATAAGAACCTGCTAAAAGGTATTTTTCTTTATCAAAAGCAATATTACCTAAACTTTCGTAGGCATATGTTTTTTGATAATTGTTGTTGTGTTTTGCTGCTATCGATTTTTTAAAGTACTCAGTAGCATTGTCTATTTTATTTCGTCCAACCTCTAAAACTCCTGCTTGATAATATAATGCGTTTAAAAATTTACGATTGTCAGAATTTCTAATCAGTTTTTTCAACTTTGCTAAAACCACAATTGATGCCGAATCGTGTTCGGTATTTTTTGCCATTTCAATACTAGCACGAATACGGTATTTGTAAGGTGCTTTTTTGGTTTCAGCCAATTTATTAAATACAATTCTGGCAGAATCTTTATAATTTAACTCGCTATAAATTTGTCCTAAAACAAACATATTACGAGCTGCTTGTTCTTTATTTTTAAATATTTTTGATGCAGCAGTTAAATGTGCTATTACTTTCTGAATTGTATCTGTTTTTTGATACGCCATTGCCATCGCAGTATGCGCTTGCTCTCTAATTTCATCAGGAAGTTCTTTTTCGTTTTCTTCTACTTCTAATAAGAATTTTAAAGATTCAATCGCTAATTTTTCATTATCTAAACGAATATTTGTTTTCGCTCTCCAAATTTTTGTTTCATTGATTAAATTGGCATTCGGGTAATTTGCAATAATGTAATTAAAAGATTCGATAGCCGGAATAAAACGCTGTGTATAATATCTTGATTTTCCTAATAATAAATATGCATCATCAATTTGAGGATTTTTTTCATACCCATTTATATTCATCGAATGCTTTTGAATTGCTTTTACCGCTTTTTCTTCAGCTTTATCAAATAATGTGGCGTTTTTTTCTTCCTCTTCTTCGTTTTCGTTAAACCCAGAACCAGGTTGCAAAACCGGAGTTGCAATTTTACTGTCATCAAAACTAATAGGTTCTAATTGTAAACGTTTCCAAAAATTATCTTCATGTTTACTTTCTATCTCTGCTAATCCTTTTAAATACGCTTGTTCTCCGTTAAAAAGCACGTTGTATTTTGTAGTAAGTGCATGAAAATTTCGATTTACAAAAGCATCTTTTTTTGTACCACAAGAGTACATGATAACTAAAAAGAGATTGAAAACTAATAATTTGGATAGTTTATTCATAAAATTATACGCTTTTACTGTACAACAATAATATTAGTAAGTTTATTGTACGTAAAAGCGTAAAAATAATAATAAAAAGGCAATTTTTAATTACCTGTGTAATTTTAAAGTTTTTATACCGAAAAATAGTTTTCTAATTCTTGTAATGTTTCTGGCGATGTATTAATGTCTTTTACAACACTCCCTTTATCTAACACTACAATACGCTCGCAAACTTCGGTTACGTGACTTAAATCGTGACTAGAAACCAACACGGTTACTTCTTTGTTTTCGGTTAATGTTTTTAATATTTTTTTAAGTCTAATTTGAGTCGTCGGATCTAAATTAGCAAACGGTTCGTCTAAAATTATTACTTGTGGATTTCCCATTAAAGCAGCTACGATTCCTGCTTTTTTCTGATTTCCTTTACTTAAATCTCTTAAATATTTCTTTTTTCCTAAAATCTCTCCGTTAAAAAACTCATCAAAAGGTGCCAAAAACGAAGCTATGTCGGCTTTGTTCATTCCTCGTAAGTCTCCAATAAAATCAAAATATTCTTCAGGTGTTAAATAACCTATTAAAAAAGATTCATCAATAAAAGAACCTGTAAAAATTTTCCAATCTTCACTTTTATTTACAACAACATCGTTATTGGTAATTTCTCCGGTTGTGGGTCTTATTAAGTCTAATAAAATATTAAATAATGTTGTTTTTCCTGCACCGTTATTTCCTACTAATCCAAAACTTTGTCCGCGAGGAATATCTATTTTATCAACATTTAAAACCTCTGCTTGTCCGTATTTTTTTGAAACTGTATTTATTGTAATCATTATTTTTTTCTTTAAAGTTTGTGTTATTTATGCTTCTTTACCAAAAGCATTAATCATAGCATATTTGTCTTTGATGTACTTTTTTTCTATCAAATTCATAAAATAGTTTTTAAAAGCCAATCCTAAAACTCCGACTAAAGCAACCACCATAAATCCTGAATTATAGCCAACAAAATAGTTGAATAACCAAAATATTGCCATTGGAAATAACATTAACGGAATAATAATTAAAAACTGTGTTGCACTTGTACCCTGTGTGTTACCAAAACCTCCTTTGGTTAAATCGATACGTTTTCTGTTAAATGAACCTGCGTATAATAAAAACAATGAATTAAAACCGATATTAAAAATAGCTCCGCAGGTTATCATTAAAAATATTTTTGTTCCGAAGTATAAATATGGGATGCTTAAAAAATATAAAATTGTTGTCATTGCAACCATTAAAAACCATTTAGAATCTAAGAATTTTCGGTATCTAAAACTCTGACTCATTAGCATTTTGTAATGCGCGCTATCCCAAGCAGGAATAAACTGACCGTAATTTAAGGTAAAACCTCCTGTAACAAACAAAGCGGCAAACATTAACATTGCTGGCATTTTTTGATAAGTTGGTTGCGTAAAGAAAATCAATCCGTAGAAAAGAAATAAGAACGACATTAAAAAAACTGTTTTTGTTCTTTTATTTCGCCAAATTAATCGAATATCATTTTTTATAAATGGTGCTACATCACCTAATTTCTCTGTCCAAGATAAATCTGCTGTATTTGCTTCTTCAACTTTTACAGCAACTAAATCATCTAAATAAACCCTTGCTCTTAGCAATTTAAAGTTTACGTAATACAATACCAATGCAATAATTATAGGAACTAAAACTAAGATTGAATTTGCTACAATGGCATCAAATATTTGTTGACTATAAACAGATACATCAAAATCTGTAAAGTTTTGCAATGCTAATAAACCTACTAATAAAGTGGCTATAAACGCAAACACTTTATTGTTTTTGTTGATTAAAAAATTTAAAAAATTGGTAGCTTGTATTATAAAAAACATTGCTATTAACCAACCTAAAGTTGCGCCTACATTATAATCGTGCCCTATTAAAACTACTGCAAACGGAATGTAAAAAAACAGTGACAAAAAATTAAAACCTGAAAATGCTGATTTACCTAAAACATAGTGTACTAATTTTTCTTTTTTAATAGGTAAAATTAGCAATGGTTTTATATTCATTACGGGTAACTTTTGCATTAAATAACGAAAAATTAAATCGCCAAGAATAGCAAAAACTAAAACTGAATTTACAATTTGTAACGGATCTTGTTCTGGAAACATTTTTTTTAATATAAAGTATCCACCAACTCCGATGCTTAAAAAAGCAGCAATCATATACAAGACAAAAAAGCCCATTATAATTTTTAAAGCAATTCCTTTTTGCCAGTACGAAGAACGAAAATATTGTTTCCATTCTAATTTTAAAAAGTGTGCAATCATTTTGATTATTTATTTATTGATACTTTATTGGTATCGTTTTTTTACTATTTGTTACACTAAAAAAGCATCAATCTTTAAAAATTGATGCTTTTGATTTATTTTTTATCTAAAATAATTATGCCCATTGACATAATATTCCTCCCATAATAGCTAAACTTACTACCCAGTATCCTGTATTAATTGCAATGTACTTAAAAGACTTTCTTTCAAATAATGATTTTGTTGTAATTACCGACCCTACTAAAAGCAATCCTATCATTGCGCCATGTAAAGCCCCGTGTTTAAAGGTTCTAAAACGATCTCCATAACTAGATATAAAGTTTTCAAAATAAGTATATGCTTCTCCAGATCCTTCAGCAAAACCAGGTTCGCCCATTAAACTAGAAAAAGCTCCCCATTGATGAATAACTAACGTTTGTAATACAAAAGCTATTAAAAAACTACACACATACGATAACCCGAAAATTAAAGCCATGTTACCGCCTTTTAAACTCTCTTCAGTAAAGCCCATTTCTTTCATCCAAGCTTTTCCAAAAAGTGGTCCGTACCAAACAAATCCTATTATCATTGGTACTACTGCTGCCAATGCACACATTAAAAAATTAAATTTCATAAATATAAAGTTTTGTTTTATAGCCAAATATAACAAAAAAAGCATCAAGAAAGGTCTTGATGCTTTTTACAAAATACTTATTTTGTTGGTTATTTTATTTTCATTGATTTTGCGATAGCTTCTAATTCAAAAATAAAATCGCGTTTATTTACAGATGGCGCATAGGTAAACCCTTCAAAAATTACCAAACGATTATTTTTCTTATCAACGATAGTATAATTTATAAATGGTCCTGCCATAAAATCGTTAAGTACTTCCCATTTACCACGAGTTTCGTAAGCCTTTTTTCCATCAATTTTTGCATCAAAAGTAAAAGGTGTATATGCTTGTTCGGTTATCATATACATACCTTCTTTACTTCCAGGTATGTATTTTTTACCAATTGCATCTCTTACCAAAGTAATATTATCAGCAACAGTATTTTCGTCTTCTAAAGGTACACTGTAAATTAAAATATTATTGGTTCCGTCTCCTCTTGCAATACCACTTTTTAAATGTTGGCGAAACCAAATAAAATCTCCTGTATCTTCTACCAATCTAAATCTTTTAGGTATATCTAAAGTTAAACCTATGTTTTTTATTGTTTTAAATTTTGTTTCGTCTATACGTTCTTTTTTAAAGATTCGTTGTGTAAACTTAACATCTTCATCTTTAAACAATTTAATAATTTCTTTAGCTCTAGCATCTAAAAGAGTTAACAAACCTTCTTTATTTTTAGCGGTAGCATGTACAATTATTTGAGGAGAAGCATACCTGTTTTTTTCAACAGTAATAGCTTCTTTTTCTCCTTCTTTTATGATTAAAACAGCTTTTGCATGCCTCATAAAACTACTAAAACCCGATGGATCTACTTGACTTACAGATAATAACGTTTCTGGCTGTGGCAACCCTACTTGATGTTCACCAAATACTGTTCGTATTTTATCACCTAGCTTGTTTTCCCAATCTAATCCTTTTACAACCACTAATATTTTATTGGTATTCCCGTTAGATGACGGTAAAGTATATCCTTCTTTTCCGCCTCCTGTATTACAAGATATTGCAAAAAACACCAAAATAAATAAGGTTATTAATTTTTTCATAGTTTGTAGTTTTTAATTATTGATTTTTTTAGCTTTTAAAAATTTTAAGCTTCATTCCTGGTTTTAAGCTTTTAGCACTCCAAATATTGTTCCACTTTTTAATTTGCTCAATAGAAACTGATGGATATTTTTTTGAGATACTCCATAGTGAGTCGCCATTTTGCACAATATACACTTCGTGCTTACCAGTTGGAACTTTATATTTCTTTTTAGAAACTTGCTTTGGAACAGCCATTTTTTTAGGATAAATACTTAAACGTTGCCCAATTTTTAAACGATGATTTCTTAAACCATTCCAACGTTTTATATCGCGAACTCTTACGCCAAATTTATTTGCAATTTTACCTAAATAATCGCCACTACGCACTTTATAACGAATACGTTTATCCATTTCAAAATACTTTGGCAATGGTTTTTCTCTTTTACCATCATCCTCGGTTGCTAACGCATAAATTTCTTTCTCTTTATCCAAAAAATCAATCATGTTTTTTCGAGGTAATCGAACTGCGTAGTTTTTGCTTTTTACATACGGAATAATATCTAACTTGTACGACGGATTTAAAAAAGATAACAATTCTGTATCTATCTTTGTTTTTTCTGAAATCTGATCAAAACTAACCGTTCTTTTTACGCGAACAGTATCGGTTTCGAAATGAAAAATATTAGGTGGCTCGGGGTAAATATGATGTTTCTCTGCATATTCAAAAATATACATCGTTGCGTAAAAAGCAGGAACATAACCTGCCGTTTCTCTTGGTAAAAACGGACGAATATTCCAATAATTACGATAACCTCCTGATCGTTTTATCGCTTTTGATACATTTCCTGGTCCTGAATTGTAAGCTGCAAGTGCCAAATCCCAATCACCAAAAATTTTATATAACTGACTTAAATATTTACAAGCTGCAATGGTTGCTTTTACTGGATCTTGACGCTCATCAACATACGAATTTACTTTTAAGTTAAATTGCACGCCTGTACCATACATAAATTGCCACAAACCTGTTGCACCAACTCTAGAGCGAGCTGCAGGGCGTAAAGCAGATTCGACAATAGCCAGATATTTCATTTCTAACGGAACATCAAACTGATCTAAATACTGCTCAAACATCGGAAAATAATACTGCGCCTTAGCCATTAAAGCTGGATAATATTTTTTTCGATATTTTAAATAACTATTAATTACTTTTTCTAATGCCGGATTGTATGCTAAATGAAAAGGCGTTTTTACATCTAAATCGCTTAAACGTTTTTTTAATAAATCGGTAGAAAGTATCGTAGTTGTATTACCAATAATATCTTTATCGCTAATTACATACTGAATGCTATCAAATAATGATGAGTTAAACTTTTCTTCTATCAGTAAGCTATCAATAATTTTTAAATCTTTGTCAGAAAATAATTCTTCTGCCTGTTTTATTTTGATAGAATCTTTGGCAACCAAAGTCGAATCAATAACAGTTTCTACAACTGTTTTTTGTTTTAAAATACTATCAACAGGTTGTTGTGCAAAAATTGATGCTGTAAAAAAAAATGCTATTAATACGTTTCTCATTATGTGGTTTTATACATTTAGTTCAACTACAATCGGACAATGGTCTGAATGTTTTGCTTCTGGTAAAATATAAGCTCTTGAAATTTTTTCTTTTAGCGGCTCAGAAACCATCGCATAATCTAAACGCCAACCTTTATTATTTGCTCTAGAATTTGCCCGATAACTCCACCAAGAATATTCTTGCCTTTCTGGATTTAAATGACGGAAACTATCTGTAAATCCGCTTTCAATAAACTGAGTTAGCCACTCGCGTTCTTCTGGTAAAAAGCCTGATACTCCTTTCATTTTCGGATTGTGAATATCAATAGCTTCATGACAAATATTATAATCGCCACAGATAACTAAATTCGGAATCGTTTTACGTAATTCGGTTGCATACGCTAAAATTTCATCCATATAATTAAACTTATAATCTAATCTAGCAGCATTAGTTCCTGAAGGTAAATACATACTCATTACTGAAACCTCATCAAAATCTACTCGAAGATTTCTTCCTTCAAAATCCATCGACTCAATTCCCGTTCCGTATTCAATATGGTTTGGTTTTTCTTTACAAAAAACAGCTACTGATGAGTAGCCTTTTTTTTGTGCCGAAAACCAATAATGATATGGATAACCAGCGTTTTCAAACTCCGTTACATCTAACTGTTCTTTATGTGCTTTGGTTTCTTGAATACAAATCACATCCGGATTTGCAGCCTGTAACCAATCAATAAATCCTTTTTTTAATGCGGCACGAATACCATTTACATTGTATGAGATTATTTTCATTAATCTAAAAATATTGGTTTTTTAAGAAAAATCCACGTTAGTTGTGTTTTTTCTCCTGTTTGCGTTTGAATTATTTTTTTTCTTGGTGATAAAAAATATCCTAAAGCAATTGCTAACGCTATTCGAACCCAATCTGGCTCTACATGAAATACTTTATCTAAAATCAGCAAAAAAAAGATTGCTAAAAGAGGATAAATAATTCTGTGAATTTTCTTTATCAATTGTATCATTTAATCTAAAAATTTCATCAGAAAAATTAAATACTCATTTCAGGAATCTCTCCATTTACAATTAAAGTTCCTGCTGTAGCTTCTTTAATTTCTTCAACAGATACTCCCGGAGCTCTTTCTAATAAATGAAATGCACCTTCTTTAACTTCTAACACCGCTAAATTGGTAACTACTTTAGTTACGCAACCAACACCTGTTAAAGGCAAAGAGCATTCTTTTAATATTTTAGATTCGCCACGTTTGTTAGTATGCATCATGGCAACAATAATATTATCTGCTGATGCCACTAAATCCATCGCACCACCCATTCCTTTTACCATTTTTCCTGGAATTTTCCAGTTAGCGATATCACTGTTCTGAGCAACTTCCATCGCCCCTAAAACAGTTAACTGAACGTGTTTACCACGAATCATAGAAAAGCTTGTTGCTGAATCGAAAATAGATCCACCATCTAAAACAGTAACGGTTTGTTTACCTGCATTTATTAAATCGGCATCTTCAGTTCCTTCAACAGGAAAAGGTCCCATACCTAACAATCCATTTTCTGATTGAAACTCAACCTCAATCCCTTCAGGAATATAATTAGCAACTAAAGTTGGAATTCCGATACCTAAATTAACGTACCATTTATCTTGTAATTCTTTCGCTATTCGTTGCGCTATTTGTTGTTTACTTAATGCCATTTTGTTACGCTTTAGGAGTTACAGTTCTTTGCTCAATTCTCTTTTCATATTTTTCTCCTTGAAAAATACGTTGTACAAAAATTCCTGGAATATGTATTTGATTCGGATCTAAGGTTCCTGCTGGCACCAATTCTTCCACTTCAGCAACTGTAATAGTTGCTGCACCACACATATTCGGATTAAAATTACGCGCAGTTCCTTTAAAAATTAAATTTCCTGCTGTATCTCCTTTCCAAGCTTTTACAAAGGCATAATCTGCTTTAAAAGCTGGCTCTAACACGTACATTTTACCGTCAAATTCGCGTGTTTCTTTCCCTTCAGCAACTTCAGTTCCGTAACCTGCAGGCGTATAAAACGCTGGAAAACCTGCTTGTGCAGCTCTACATTTTTCAGCTAAAGTTCCTTGTGGTGTAAGTTCTACTTCCAACTCACCCGATAACATTTGGCGCTCAAATTCATCATTTTCTCCTACGTACGAAGAAATCATTTTTTTTATTTGCTTATTTTGAAGCAATAACCCCAAACCAAAATCATCAACACCTGCATTGTTAGAAATACAAGTAACATCTTTTACTTTTAACCTTACTAATTCGGCTATAGCATTTTCTGGTATTCCGCATAATCCGAAACCACCCAACATAAAAGTCATTGCATCTTTTACACCTGCAACAGCTTCTTGTACATTATTTACTTTTTTATTTATCATTGTAGTTGTTTGTTATGTTATTAAAAAGAGGTGGTAACTTTTAAAAGTCAGTATCTTCTACCGAACTTCCCTCTTTAATTTCATTACCTTCTTCATCAGTTTTTATTTTATTACAATTAATATTAATTGAAAGTTTTTCTGAAGGTTTTTCAAAATCTTCTTTACTAATATTTAAAGTTTTATCAGCATAACATTTTTGCATAAACAAAGCCCATGTTGGCAACGACATTGCTGCTCCTTGCCCTTTTCCAATTCCAGCAAAATGTGTAGCTCTATCTTCACCACCCGTCCAAACTCCAGTAGCTAAGTTTGGTACAATTCCCATAAACCAACCATCAGATTGGTTTTGAGTGGTTCCTGTTTTACCTGCTATCGGGTTTGTAAAATTATATGGATGCCCAGTAATATAATCTGGGTATTTATGTGATAAACGTAAACGAATACCAGAACCTCCTGTTGTTACTCCTTTCATTAAATCTAAAATAACATACGATGATTCTTCACTTAAAACCTCTTTAGTTTCTGGAACAAATTCTTCTAAAACAGTTCCGTTTTTATCTTCAATACGAGTAATCATCATTGGGCTAACACGCAATCCTTTGTTTGCAAACGTTGAATAAGCACTTGCCATTTCAATTAATGATAACTCTACGGCACCTAAAGCTATTGATGGATTTGCTTCAATTTTAGATTTTATTCCTGCCGATTCAGCTAAACGCGCTACGTTAATAGGCGAAACCATATCTATTAATTGTGCAGAAATTACATTTACTGAATTTGCTAAAGCTTTTTTTAATGTTAACTCTCCTCCATATTTATCTCCCGAGTTTTTAGGTGTCCAATCTTCTGGCATTCCATATTTCTCTTTCGGAATTGTATATTTTACATTTGGTAGCTTATCACAAGGCGACATTTTTAACTGATTAATTGCCGTTGCATATACAAAAGGTTTAAATGTTGAACCTACCTGACGTTTTTGCTGTTCAACTGCATCGTATTTAAAATACTTATTATTAATACCACCAACCCAAGCTTTAATATGGCCCGTTTGTGGCTCGATAGATACTAAACCTGAACGTAAAAAGTGTTTGTAATAACGAATAGAATCGTACGGAGTCATAACCGTATCTCTATCTCCTTTCCAAGAAAAAACACGCATATCGGTATCTGTTTTAAAAGATTCTTCTATTTCTTTTTCAGATTTCCCAGCTGCTTTCATACGCTTATAACGATTTGATCTTCGTTTTGCGCGTTTCATATTATCTAAAATTTCTTTTTTATCTAATTCATAAAAAGGAGCATTTCTATTTCTTTTTTGTTCTTCGAAGAAAAAAGATTGCAGGTTTGATAAATGTTCTTGTACAGCCTCCTCTGCATATTGTTGCATACGAGAATCAATCGTTACATAAACTTTTAATCCGTCTTTATAAATATTGTATGTTTCACCGTTTTCCTTCGGATTATTTTTTGCCCATTTTTTTAAACGCTGTTTTAAATTTTCTCTAAAATAAGTTGCCAATCCATCACTATGACTTTCGGGTGTAAAGTTTATTTTTAAAGGCAATTTTTGTAACGAATCTTTTTCTTCTTCCGTTATAATTTCATTTTTTGCCATTTGAGAAAACACAACGTTTCTTCTAACTAACGATTTCTTTTTTGATATTTCTCTATGCGGATTAAACTGACGCGGATTTTTTAACATCGCTACTAAAATAGCCGACTCTTGTATGTCTAATTCTTTAGGTTCTTTACCAAAATAAATTCTTGAAGCTGATCGAATACCGGTTGCATTAAAAAGAAATCCTTGTGTGTTTAAATACATGGTTATAATTTCTTCTTTAGTGTACTGACGCTCTAGCTTTATAGCAACTACCCATTCTTTTAATTTCTGAACAAGTCGTTTAATTTTATTGCTAGATCCTCCTTTATTAAACAAGTTTTTGGCTAATTGTTGTGTAATTGTACTAGCACCTCCTTCGGTTCCTAATTTAGAAACCGCTCTTGCCAAACCTCTAAAATCGATACCTGCATGTTCGTAAAAACGTTCATCTTCAGTAGCCACTAATGCTTTTACAAGATTTTCTGGCAAATCTTTATATTTAATTGGTGTACGATTTGCTTTTACATAATATTTACCTAATGTTTTTCCATCTGCTGAAATAACCTCTGTTGCTAAATCACTTTTAGGGTTTTCTAACTCTTCAAACGATGGCAATTCACCAAAAACGCCCCAAGAAGCGAATAAAAATAATAAACAAATAAAAAGGAAACCTCCTAAAATGATTCCCCAAAACCATTTGATATATTTACTAAAATTAGCTGTTTTTTTCTCTTTCATTACTGTGTTTTTTCAATTCTAAATCCTACTTCTAAAATACCTTTAAGCTCTTCAATAGCTGTTATTTCTCCATTTTTTCTCATGGCTTGTTTTACTTTAAAGGTATATTCCCCTATATTCGGAAATGTTATATTTTCTTTATAAAAAAGCTTACTTTCTTTTATACTAGAAAAGCCTTTTCCTAAAAACTTCCCTGTTACATCTGCCATATCATACTCTAAAGTATCAATAATTACTTGTTTATCAGGGAAATTTATTTGAGTTATTAAAAACAAATTACTGTAATTGTAATCGTTATTATTTCTCAAATTTATAAAAAGATTTTTCTTATTTATTGAGTCTTTTATTGGAAACGTAAATGTAACCTCATTGTTCTTATACCAAGAACTTTGTGGTAATGTAATGTACTTATCATAAACTCTTTTAGAGTCGCACGATGTAAGTACAAAAACAGTTAAAAAAAGTATAATAATACTATTTATTTTCATTTTTTGTTTCGTTGTTTTTATTTGAATTAGGTGTTTTTCTCCTATGATTATTATTTCTATTTTTTTGATTATTTGGTTTTTTATTTTGAGCCTGCACCTTTGTTTCGTTAGAATCTCTAGCTGTTTTAGGTCTAGGATTGTTTCTTGGTTTTGGCTTTTTATTTTCAACCGTACTTTTATTAACAGACTGACTGTCTTCTTTTTTATTTGCCGGTTTTCTTTGAGGCTTCCTTTTTGGTTTTGCCGCTGGTGTTTGGTTACCCTCCTTTTTATTTACTGGTTTTCTTTGAGGTTTCCTTTTTGGTTTTGCTTCAGAAGGCTGATTTCCTTCTTTTTTATTTGCTGGTTTTCTTGATTTTCTTCTCTTGTTATTTCGAGATTTTTTTGGAGCATCAAAACGAGTTAAACTATCTTGACCAACAACGTTTTCAAAATCAACAACTGGCTCAGTTGCAATTTCCAATTCATATTCATCTAACGGTAAAGCAACTTCATTATTTTTATTTAACTCAATAATTTCTTGTACTTGCTCTAACGATAACTGAAACCACTTAAAACTTTCATGTTTATAGGTATACCAAAGTATTTTCTTAAAGATATCCATCTTTACAAAAACGGCATCTCCTTTTTCGGTCTTTAGTATTTTATCTTGCTTCGGAAAACTCTGTAAAGCATCTAAATAAGTATCTAACTCAAAATTTAAACAACATTTTAACTTACCACATTGTCCTGCTAATTTTAGCGGATTTAAGGATAATTGTTGATAACGTGCCGCTGCGGTATTTACTTTTCTAAAATCGGTTAGCCAAGTAGAGCAACATAGTTCTCTACCACACGAACCAACACCACCTAAACGAGCTGCTTCTTGACGCATACCAACTTGACGCATTTCTACACGAATAGAAAAAGTACCCGCTAAATCTCTAATTAACTGACGAAAATCTACACGTTCATCAGCTGTATAATAAAAAGTAGCTTTGGTTCCATCTCCTTGATATTCAACATCCGAAAGTTTCATTTTTAGTCCTAAACGGCTAATAATTTCTCTTCCTTTTCGTTGTGTTTCTTGCTCTCTATCTCTGGCTGTGTGCCAAATATCAATGTCTTTTTGTGTCGCTTTTCTGTAAATTTTCTTTACATCTTCGCTATCAGCAGTAATTTTTCGTTTCTTCATCTGAACTTTTACAAGTTCTCCTGCCAAGGCAACAATACCAATATCATGACCCGAAGATCCTTCAACTGCCACAACATCGCCCATAGAAACGGTAAGTTTTTCAGTATTTTTATAAAAATGTTTACGTCCGTTTTTAAATCGAACTTCAAAAATATTAAATGGAGCTTCACCTGTAGGCAAAGTCATATTTGATAGCCAATCAAAAACGGCCAATTTATTTCCACTTCCGCAGGTACCTGTTGCACAATTTCCATTGCTTTTACAACCATTAGGCACACCGTCTTTGCTAGTTGAACAACTGTTACAACTCATAAAATAGTATATTTTTAAAAATATTTTTTAAATCTGAATTTTCCCAGTATCAAAAAACACTTTTTATTATTGATTTTCAGTGAGATAAAAAATCACATCTTCACTTTCCTTAATCAGTAAAGATACATATTCTATCGAAAATGGAAAATTGAATTTTATTATAAAAAAACAGCTCGTAGTTTTGTAAAACTACGAGCTGTTAAATTTTAAAATACTGTTATTTTATTTACTTCTTTTTTGCCCAGTTATCTCGTAATCCAACAGTTTTATTAAACACTAAATTATCGGCAGTAGAATCGTCATCAACATTAAAATATCCTAAGCGTTGAAACTGAAAACGATCTCCTATTTTTGCTGTTTGTAAACTTGGCTCTACAAAAGCAGTAATCTTTTCTAACGAATTAGGATTTACAAACTCCATAAAATCTTTGTCTTTATGGTTATCTGGAGCTTCATCTAAAAACAAACGATCATAAGCTCTAACCTCAGCTTTTACAGCATGTTTTACAGATACCCAATGCAAAGTTCCTTTTACTTTTCGCTTACTTTCTTCGGTATTACTTCCCGATTTTGTTAACGGATCGTATGTACAGTGAATTGCTGTTATTTCTCCGTTTTCATCTTTTTCACAACTTGTTGCAGTGATAAAATAAGCGTTCTTTAAACGAACTTCTTTTCCTAATTTTAATCTAAAGAATTTTTTATTGGCTTCTTCCCTAAAATCTTCTCTTTCGATATAAATTTCTCTTGAAAAAGGTACAATTCTTGTACCTGAATTTTCATCCTCAGGATTGTTTTCTGCAATTAAAATTTCTTCTTTATCTTCAGGATAATTATCAATAATTACCTTTACAGGATCTAAAACTCCCATAACTCTGTTGGCTGTTTTATTTAAATCTTCACGGATTTTAAATTCTAACAACGAAACATCAATAATATTTTCTCTTTTTGATACTCCAACCGTTTCTATAAAATTACGGATTGATGCTGGTGTATAACCACGTCTTCTTAACCCAGAAATTGTTGGCATTCTTGGATCATCCCATCCGTTTACAATTCCGTTTTCTACCAACGTTAACAACTTACGCTTACTCATAATAGTATAGCTTAAGTTTAAACGAGAAAACTCGCGTTGCTTTGGCGGATTTGGAAATTCTGACTTACTATATTCGTACACATTATCGCGAAACCAGTTGTATAATTCTCTGTGAGGTTTAAACTCTAACGAACATAACGAGTGTGAAATTTGCTCTAAATAATCACTCTCACCATGTGTCCAATCATACATTGGGTAAATAACCCAATCGTTTCCTGTTCTGTGGTGTGTTTTCTTTAAAATACGATACATTAATGGGTCGCGCAATAACATATTTGGCGATTCCATGTCTATTTTAGCTCTTAAAACATGCGTTCCTTCTTCAAACTCATCAGCCTTCATTCGACTAAATAAATCTAAATTCTCTTCAACAGATCTATTTCTAAAAGGACTCTCAGTTCCAACTTTTGTTGGTGTTCCTTTTTGAGCACGCATCTCTTCAGAAGATTGACTATCAACATAGGCTTTACCGTCTTTTATTAACTGAACAGCCCAATCGTATAATTGCTGAAAATAATCAGATGAGTACAATTCATTTTCCCATTGATACCCTAACCAAGTAACATCTTTTTTAATCGCATCTACGTATTCTTGCTCTTCTTTAGCAGGATTGGTATCATCGAAACGTAAGTTTACTGGCGCATTGTATTTTTCGCCCAAACCAAAGCTAATTCCGATGGCTTTTGTGTGACCGATATGTAAATATCCGTTAGGTTCTGGCGGAAAACGAAAACGCAAATTTTCTTTTGGCAATCCGTTTGCCAAATCCTCTTCAATAATTTGTTCTAAAAAATTCAATGATTTTTTTTCTTCTGACATCTTCTGTTGAAATTGAACTGCAAAATTACGTAAAATTTTATCCAAAAAAGAAAAGCGAAAACCCTTTATAGAGTTTTCGCTTTTAATCTAAATATCTATTGTTAAATAATGATCAATCTGTATGATGTGATTCTGAAATAAATTCAGAATGACGTTAAAATTAGCTATCACATCAAATACAATTCGTTAACCTGAACTTGTTTCAGATTCTCATTATTAAAACAAATCAACATGACACGATTATGAAATAAATTCAGAATGACGTTGAAAATTTATTTACTAAATGAATTATTTTCTTGATTAATATCTGCCATTAATTTTGACGGATCTATTTCTACTGATTTTACTTCTTTAGAAGTTGTAAAAGTATATGTTGGGTGCGCCCAAGTCCAATCGGTAATTACCGTTGCTTTTGTTGGTTTTTCGCCACGCATCATACGTAACGGAATATTAAACGCTTCTTTACTTCCATCAACATAAGTAACCTCAACATCAATAGGCATTGGCATTCTACCTATTCTTTCTAACACAATTTGCTTACCGTTTACCGATTTTACTCCGTAATCAATTGTATGAGTTGTTTGCGCCCACTCGTTTAAATACCAATCTAAATGTATTCCCGATACTTTTTCGGCAGTACGTTTAATATCATTTGGTGTTGGATGTTTAAAAGAAAAATCGTTAAAATATTTTTTTAATGTTTTTGCTACATTTTCTTCTCCAATAATATATTCTAATTGCGATAAGAAAATATTTCCTTTAGAGTAACTCGCCACACCATAAGCTACATTTGTATGATACCTATCTGCGTGTGTAGATAATGATTCTTCTAGCTTATTTTTCACCACATAATTGTAGCCCATATAAGAACCTCTATGCGGATTTTTTGCATTTTTACCTGAAATTTTATTCTCGGCTTTGTTAGAAATATAAGTGGTAAATCCTTCGTCCATCCACGGATGTTTGCTTTCGTTACTTGCTAATAAAAACTGAAACCAAGTATGTGCCATTTCATGAGCTGTAACACCAAATAAACTTCCCCAACTACGTTTTCCGGTAACTAAAGTACTCATTGCGTACTCCATTCCACCATCACCACCCTGAATAACAGAATATTGTTTGTATGGATATTGCCCTACATTTTCAGAAAAATACGTCATTAATTCAGCTGTTTTAGGCTGTAATTTTTTCCAGTTTTCTAAATATTTAGCTTCTAATGTTTTTTTGTACAAGAAATGTAAATCGATCCCATTTTCCATTTTGTAAGTATCATGAATATACTCAGGATCTGCTGCCCACATAAAATCGTGCACGTTTGGTGCAGTAAATTTCCACGTTAATTTATTTCCTGACGGAAGTTTTAAAGCTTCATTTTTATTTTCATAACCATGCCCAACTTCTTGCGGATTTTGAATATATCCTGTACCACCAACTACATAGTTTTTATCAATATGAAGGGTTACATCAAAATTACCCCAAACTCCATGAAATTCTCTTGCAATATAAGGCGGTGTATGCCATCCTTCAAAATCATATTCTGCCATTTTTGGATACCATTGACTCATTGACAATGCAACACCTTCGGCACTATTACGTCCTGATCGACGAATTTGATTTGGTACTTGCGCATCAAAAATCATATCAAAAGTTACACTTTCTCCTGGCTGAATTGCTTTATTTAAAGTAACTTCTAAAATAGTACCTACAGTTTCGTGTTTTACTACCGTTCCGTTTTGTTTTAACGAATTAACTTTAATATATCCGATTTCAGACGGAGATAATTTACTGATTTTATCTGCTATTTTTTTACCCGGATCTTTAATGTTTCTCGAGCGAACGTCCATTTGAGAATTTGGCTGAAAAGCATTAAAATACAAATGATAAAAAACTTTGTTTAACGCATCTGGCGAGTTATTGGTGTACACCAATTTTTGAATTCCTTTATATTGATATTTGTTTACATCTACATCAATATCCATTGTATAATCAACATGCTGCTGCCAGTAATTTTGACTTGTTGATTTGTTTACTGGTGCTTTTGATACCTTATTATTTGTTGTACTTGTTGATGCACAAGAAATAATTGATAATAATGAAAGCCCTAAAACTATTTTTTTCATATTAAATTGATTTAATTCCTATAGAGGTTAGTGTTTGTTTTAAATTATTTAATTCATTTTCATTTTTTAAAATAGAAAAAACACGTTTTTTCCCGTTATACAATTTTAAAAAAATGTGCTCTCTTCCAAATTTATTTTTAATTTCTACACCTTCAATTTCAGTAAGGTTATACACTTTTTTCCAAGATCTTTTAAACAAGTAAAAAAGTACCGTACCAATTGATGCTATTGCGAGTAGTAGCATAAAAATAAATAAAATTTCGTTTTTATAATAACTCATTGAAAACAACTGAAAACCCATATTAAGAGTATTTACTAACATTAACACAATAACCAACCACGAATGTGACGGTATTTCATCTTTAATGATTACTTGTTGTTTTTGTTTATCAAACGTTAGTTGCATAGGTTGTATTTATAACAAAAAAAGAGCATTGATATAATGCTCTTTTAGTGTGTTATTTACTACATTTATTTTCTTCCGTTTACCATTCTGTCTGCCATTCTAACTGCATTATATGCATTTACAACACGACCAGAAACTGATAAATCTGCAAAAGGAACTTTTTCAACTGGCTTACCATATCTAGCACCTGTACCTGGTTTATTAACTTCTAAATTAATTTTAGTTCCAGAGTTCATTAAAATATGTTTTACCTGGCTAGCTGATAATTTTGGATAATAAGAACGAACCAGCGCTGCTACACCTGCTGCAGATGGTGCTGCCATTGAAGTACCACTAAATTTTTTGTATTCACCATCAGGTGTTGTTGAATGTACTTGTACTCCTGGCGCAAAAACATCAACATTTAATTTACCGTAATTAGAAAAAGTAGCTGGTAATTTTTCGTTATAATTTGCACTCATTGCTCCTAATGTTAATACATTATCAGAAATTTCATTTACTAAATCTGGTGCATCATTTGGAAAAGTTTTTTCTACATCGATGTTTTTACCGTCGTTTCCTGCTGCGTTTACAATTAATACATCTTTAGATGCTGCATATTTAATTGCTTCGTAAACCCATTCTTTATTTGGTGAAAAAGCTTTACCAAAACTTGTATTAATTACTTTTGCTCCGTTATCAACTGCATAACGAATACCTAAAGCAACATCTTTATCGTACTCATCTCCGTCAGAAACTGAACGTACTGCCATCATTTTTACGTTGTTTGCAACACCATTCATTCCTTTACCATTGTTACGCGTAGCACCAATAATACCAGAAACATGAGAACCGTGTGCTTCTCCTTTTTCTGAATGCCCTGTGTTTCCATCTCCATAACCTGGCTTATCGTTAATATCATATGCATTATCACCTACAACAGTACGGTAATCTGTTTTTAAGTTATCTCCTTTAACTGTAGCTTCTGCGGTTTTAACTAATTTAGATAATTGTTCTTTTGCTTCGCTTAAAGAACCTATACCAAAACCATACATTTGCTTTGCTCCTGCAACAGCTTTTCCTAAAGCTTCATCTGAAGTAGTAAGTGCTAAAACTTCTTCTTTTGTATAATCTGCTTTTCCAAAATGTTTTGCTAAAGCCTCATCAGCCATTGTTACTCCGGCTAACATTTGTCCGTAACGTCCTGCATTCTTTTTTGCTGCTTCAACCTTGGTTGCTTGAAGTGCTTTTACTGCTTTTAAAGTTTCAGCATCTGCTACCGAAGGATTCATTAAAATACGTTCGTACTCTAAATGTTCTTTATAAGATTTCCCTAAAAAGTTCCATCCGTTAATATCATCAACATATCCATTTTTATCATCGTCAATTCCGTTACCAGCAATTTCTTTGGTGTTTACCCAAGCAACATCTACTAAATCTTCGTGCTTTAAATCACTACCAGAATCTACAACACCAACAACAACTGTAGTGCTTTTTTTACCTTTTAAAAACTCATAAGCTTTATTAACACTCATTCCTGGAATAGAATCTGTTGCTAAATCTAAATGTTGCCAATGGTCTTTTTCAAAATCTGTTAACTCAGCTTTTTTAGCTGAAATACTAACAACTGTATTGCTTCCTGTAGGTACAGCTACATTACTAACTGATGAACAACCTACTAATGCAGTAATTGCTATTGCTGAATAAAATACGGGTTTTAAAACTCTCATAATATCTATCTTAATTAAAAATATCTGTAAAATTAAATGTTTCTTTTAAACGAACTCCTTTTTCGGTATGTTTTACTGTAATTAACTCATTGTAAGCATCGTGCTCTAAAAACAAGTAAAACTCTTTATCTGCAGCCTCTTTTAAAAAGGCTTCTTTTTCTTTTAATGTTAATAATGGTCGAGTATCATAACCCATAACATAAGGTAACGGAATATGACCTGCGGTAGGTAATAAATCGGCCATAAAAACAACTGTTTTTCCTTGATATTCAATTTTAGGAAGCATTTGTTTTTCGGTGTGACCGTCTTTAAAAAGCACATCAAAACCTACATAATCTTTAGCGTTTAAATGTAAAAAATTAAGTTGACCACTTTCTTTAATTGGTTGTATATTTTCTTGTAAAAACGAAGCTTTTTCGCGTGGATTTGGGTTTACTGCCCAATCCCAATGACGTTGATTACTCCAAAAACGCGCGTTTTTAAAAGCTGGTTCATATCCGGTTTTACCGTTATTCCATTGAATAGCACCCCCACAATGATCAAAATGTAAATGTGTTAAAAAAACATCGGTAATATCATCTCTATGAAAACCGTGTTTTGCTAAGGAAACATCCAAAGAAAAATCTCCGAACATGTAATAATATCCAAAAAATTTATCGGATTGCTTATTACCAATTCCTGTATCAACCAAAGTTAGTCGATCTCCGTCTTCAATAAGCATACAACGCATACTCATTGAAATCATATTCTTATCGTCGGCCGGATTTGTTTTTTGCCAAATTGACTTCGGAACAACGCCAAACATAGCGCCACCGTCTAATTTAAAATTACCTGTTTCTATGGGATAAATTCGCATAACTACAAAGATGCAGAATTTTAGTGAAACATTTTGTTAAGAAAAACAAAAAAGACGCGTCAAATAGCGCGTCTTTTATTTTACAATTAGCATTCAATTCTTAAAAAAAAGAAGAGTACTATTTTTTAAAACAGCTATTTAAAGTATTTTTCCTGCTGATTTTGCTTCTGCATCTTTTTGATTACCCATAATTAGCCCAACAAACATTCCGCCTATTAAACCTATAGAAATTCCTAAAGAATGCTCTAAATTTGATAAAATAGCAACACCGAATAAAATTCCGAATGACAAACCTAACCCCATGTACCTGTTTCTATAATATCCTTTAGAAATTAACGAAAATGTTTCTTTTAAATACTTTTCGAACTCAGTTAATGCTCGTTTAAAATGTTTTTTTGTGTTCTGCGGATTTGATGCTAACTTTAAATTTGCTAGTTTATTTTCTATCGATTTTATTTCCTCTTCAGAAAAAGTTCTTTCCTTTAATTTAGATAAAATATGAAGAAACTTTTCGTAAATTCTGATTTCAGATTTATTGGAAGCTTTTACTGATAAATTTTCAAATAAAATATATGCTTGTTGTATGGTCATAATAATTACTGTTTTATTGGTTAGTGGCTTAAAACATAATTTATTACAGGTTGGTTAATTTATTTTTACTAATCGTTTAAACGTTCCATTTCTTCTAACAATTCTTCTAACTTTTTAAATACCCTACCGTAAACCAAATTTAAATCCCAATTATAAATTTTACCACCAAAAATTGCTAATAAAATAACGATGATAAAAACAATTACAATACCTAATAACGGAACTCCAAAAACAAGATATATATCAGGAAAACCATAAACTATTTCGTTTACTAATCTTTCTCCTAAAAACATACCTTCAGCGTCTTTAAACCAAAATCCGATAACGAATGACATAAATATAATTGGATATAAAAAGGTAGCTATTTTTTCGTTTATTTTTATTTGTTTATTTATCCAACTATTAAACGTTTTTAAGTACTGATAACTACTAACTCCTTTATTTATTTCTTCTAATTCTTTTAGCAACTTTTTATTAACAATCACCAGTACGCTGAGTGTTACAAAAAAAATGATGCCCATTAACGGGATGCCTATAAAAAAAGTAATGATTAAAAAGAGTGATGAAAAAACGATAATTGCTATCAAATTTATTTTAAACATCCTTTTAAACTTATCAATAATATGAATTGATTTTTTATTATAAAGGTTGTTAATTTTTGGCACTAATAGTTCATCACTTTTAACAAACCCTTCTTTCCAAATATTTTCAATTGATTTTTCCATCTAATATTTTCTTTAAGCGTTCTTTTATTCTTTTTATTCTAACACCAATATTGTTGGTATTGGTTCCCATAATTTCGGCGATTTCTTTGTATGATTTTTCTTCTAAATACAGTAAAATAACCCCTCTATCAATTTCTGATAATTGCCTAATTGCTCGATACAATTCATTTAAATTTTCATCAGAAAATGCATAATTATCTTCCGTTAATTCATTAGGCAATGCATCCGAAGTAAATTGATGGCCTTTCTTTTTGTCTTTCTTTAATAATGTCAAACAAACATTTAATGAAATTCGGTATATCCAAGTACTCCACTGCGATTCTTCACGAAAATTATCTTTGCTTCTCCAAATCTGTAAGCAAACTTCTTGATAATAATCTTCAAAATCTTCTTGCGAATTGGTGTACGCTCTGCATAGCTTTATAATAATGCCTGCATAAGGTAAAATTGATATGTTATAAAAATCGCTGCTCAATGTTAGGTTTTATAGGTTAGTGGCTACTTTTTAAATTTATTACAGCCATTTGTAAAAATATATTTTACAATCTCATTATTACTTTCTTTTCTATGCTATCTTTACTTTTTTTTAATTGAAAACAATGCACACTACATCCTTATTAAGTTACATCAATAAATATATCGATTTAACTTCGGATGAAGAAGCTTTGTTACTTTCTAAAATAGTTCGCAGAAAATATCTTAAAGATCAATATATTGTACAACAAGGTGATGTTTGTAAAACAGAATGTTTTATTTTATCTGGATGTACCAAAACTTTTTATGTTGATGATGAAGGGCAAGAACATATTGTAATGTTTGCTATTGAAGATTGGTGGACCTCTGATATGGGAAGTTTTATAACCCAAACCCCTGCCGATTATAATATACAATGTATAGAAAACACCGAACTTTTTCAGATTTCTTACAATATTATTGAAGAGCTTTATATCGAAATTCCGAAGTTAGAACGATTTTTTAGAAAAATTATTGAACGCGCCTTAGTTGCTTCACAAAAACGTATTGTTAGTAACTTTAGCCTTACCGCAAAAGAAAGATATCTACTCTTTAAAGAAACCTATCCTAAAATAGAACAACGTGTTCCGCAATATATGATTGCTTCTTATTTAGGAATCACCAAAGAATTTTTAAGTAAAATTAAAAGTCAGCTTATTCAAAATCAATAAATGTTAATCTAGTTTAACATCATTTCATAATCTACTTCATTTTCTAAAAATGTTTTGTTTTAGACATTTGTACCATCATATTTAAAACACAAAAGATGAATACATTATTAGAAAAAATTAGTACCGTTAACGACATGATTTTACAAGGAAAAGCTTTGGAGGCTTTTGATAAATTTTATCATGATGATGTTGTTATGCAAGAAAACGACAACGCGCCTGTTATAGGAAAAACAGCCAACAAACAACGTGAAGAAGAATTTTTTGCTGCCATAACAGATTTTAGAGGTGCACAACCTTTAAAAGTAACTATTGGCGAAAATACCACTATGGTAGAATGGCATTTTGATTATACGCATAAAGATTGGGGAATTAGAAATTACACCCAAATTGCCATGCAAGATTGGAAAGATGGAAAAATTATTAAAGAGAAATTTTTTTACGGAGCATAACTTATTAATACAAACTATTTAAAATATATAAAATGAATATATCAATCAAAAACATCGCAGTAATCGCCTTAATGGCATTTATAACTTTTTCTTTTACAGCTTTAAAAAAAGAAAGAAAAGATATTAAAACAGCAAAAAGTAAGGTTGTATGGAAAGGATACAAAGTTACAGGTTCTCATCAAGGAACTATTACAATAAAATCGGGTCATTTAAATTTTACCGACAATAAATTAACTGGCGGAAAATTTACTATGGACATGGCTTCTATTAATAATACCGACTTAGATGGAGAATATAAAGGTAAACTAGAAGGACATTTAAAATCTGACGATTTTTTTGGCGTAAAAAAATTTCCAACTGCTGTTTTGGTGTTTAAAAAGGTAAAATATACCGGTAAAAACTCATATAAAGTTACAGGAGACCTAACTATTAAAGGAAAAACAAACTCTGTTAAATTTACACTTTCTGTGTATGGAAATAAAGCTAGTACTTCTTTAAAAATAGACAGATCTAAGTTTGATGTAAAATATGGTTCAACCAGCTTTTTCGATAATTTAAAGGATAAAGCTATTTATGATGAATTTGATTTAGTTGCCGATTTAGAGTTTTAAACTATGAAACAATTCGGAACACTCATATTACTTTGCAGTATCGTTTTAAGTAGCTGTAACCTAAATAAAAAAACAGCTATTGTTAAGTCGAACACAACTGAAGTACATATTGACACTTTAACTAAACATTTAAAACCATTTAAATCGGAATTACCAACCATTGGTCTTTTAATTTATAGTGGTGTGTTGCAAACTGAAATTACAGCACCGTCAGATGTTTTTGCAAAACCAAGTAGAGAGGGTAAACAACTTTTTAATGTTATTACTATTGCACAAACTAAAAAACCTATTGTAACCGAAGAGGGTTTAAAAATTGTTCCTGATTATACTTTTAATAACGCACCAAAATTAACAGCTTTAATAGTGCCTAGTGGTTACGATATGTACTCTCAAGTACGCAACGATAAATTGGTGAATTTTATCATCGAAAAAAATAAGGAAACAAAATATATGGTAAGCAACTGCGGAGGAGCTCAATTAATTGGAAAATCTGGCATTGCCGATGGTAAAAAAATTGTAACTTGGATTGGTGGTGGAACACAATTACAAAAAGACTATCCTAATTTATTGGTACAAGATGATACTAAAATAGCTTATGTTGAAGATGGTAAATTTTTATCTTCTAACGGAAATTTAGTTAGCTACGTTTCAGCATTAAAATTGCTAGAAAAAATGAGTAGCGTAGCACATAGAAAATATGTAGAATCGTATTTATTTCTTGATCGTTTTCAAAACTGGAAAGAGTAAATTTAATTAATTATATAGTAAACTAAGCGCAGGTTTATAAACTTGCGCTTTTTATATTCAAGCATTTATATAAAATGTAAATTGTAAGCAACAAGTTTAAATTAATCTAATAACGATAATGCTAAATTTATAGAAGCTGTCATTTCTTTTGTATCAGTATTAATTTTTGATACCACTCTTATTCCGCTATAAAGTGTAAATAATAAAGATGCCAATACTTTTAAATCTTTATCAGTTTTTAATTGCCCTTTATCCTTTCCTTTTTTTAAAAAACTATAAAACAATATTTCTAACTCTTTTTTATTTTCTTCAAGAGTTTTACTAATAACAGAATCTCCAGGAACCAACTCGGTTGTAGTATTTACCACAAAACAGCCTTTTTTATCGGTATCATTAATAGCCTCATCAACAGCCATTTCAAAGAGCTTTAAAAATCCTTCTTTTACATTTTCATGATTATCAAAAAAAGTTTTTATACCTTCAATTCCTGTTCTTCTATAATGTTTAAAAGCTTTTTTAAATAATTGATCTTTATCTCCAAAAGTACTATACAAACTGGCTCTATTAATTCCTAAATGATTTACTAAATCGTTAATTGAAGTAGCTGCATACCCTTGTTTCCAAAACAAATTCATTGCTTTGTTTAAAACTTCTTGTTCGTCAAATAACTTAACTCTAGGCATATAAAAAAAATGTGGAAGCGTTTAATGCTTCCACAAAGATAAATATATTGGAATTATCATTCCAAAAAATACTAAAAAAATTAACTTACTAACGGATTTACATTTGTTCCACCATCAATATTATACTCACTTCCTGTAATAAATGATGCATCATCTGATGCTAAAAACGATACTAATTTTGCAACATCTTCTGGTTGACCAAATCTTTTTAAAGGAATACGATTTTGTAACGTTTCTGCAAAACCATTTAATTGTTCTTCTGGCATGCCTGTTTTTCCAAAAATTGGCGTTGCTATTGAGCCTGGATTTACCGAATTAATTCTGATTTTTCTTGGTGCTAACTCGGTAGCTGCTGTACGTGTATACGAATTTAAAGCTGCTTTTGAAGCTGCATAAATTGCTGTATTTGGCATACCTGTATAGGCATTTATTGACGATAAATTAATAATTGAAGCCCCGTCATTTAAAACAGGTAAAAACTTTTCAGTAGTAAAAACAGCTCCTTTAAAATTAATTCCTATTTGATGATCAAACATCTCTTCTGTTATTTGACCAACGGGTGCCGGAGCAAAAATACCTGCATTTACAAATAGCACATCTACTTTATTAAAATCGTTTTTTACTGATGCCACTAAACTATCAATCGCATTTAAATCGTTTACATCTGCAACAATTCCTTTTACTCCTAATTCTTGCGCTGCAGTTGCTACTTTTTCGGAATTTCTTCCTGTAATAATTACGGTAGCGCCTTTGCTTTTTAATTCTTTAGCACTAGCATAACCAATACCGCTATTACCGCCAGTTACTACAGCTACTTTTCCATTTAAATTACTCATAATTTCTATTTTTTTATGTTTTAAATAATAACAGAACAATCGTTCCGTTTGCAAATATATAAATAACAGAATGATTGTTCTAAATAAAATAGTTAATTTTTCAAAAGTAAAAACCTGTATTATTTTTTACTTTTGAAAACCTAGATTTACTACATTGAAAACTTAAAAAGAACAGTAGTCATGAATGATTTTAAAGAAATATCTAAATTTTTTGAAACAGAATATCCTTTAAATCAAGATGGATTAAGAGAACTACTTCTATTATTTAAAAAAGAAACCGTTACAAAAGGAACTCAAATTTTAAAAACTGATACTGAAGAAAAACAACTTCGTTTTTTAAATTCTGGAGTTATAAGAGAGTATTTTGCAACTTCAGAAAAAGAAACGAACATTAATTTTTATACTAAACCACAATTTATTACTGATTTATCGTCGTTCAATAATAATTTAATCACTAAAAAAAACCAAGAAAGTTTAACCGAAGTAACACTTCTTGTTGTTGATAAAAATCCGTTTAAAGAACTCTTAAAAAAATATGAATGCGGAAAGTCATTTATCGATTTATCTTTTCAAAAATTATTAAAACACAAAGAGCTTTTAGAATATAACAGAATTACTAAAACTGCTGATGAGCTTTATAAAGAATTGTTTATTTACAAGCCAGATTGGTTAAATAAAATTCCGCAATATCACATCGCTTCTTACCTAAATATTTCTCCAGAAACCTTAAGTAGAATACGAAAGCGCATTTCTTGATTTGAATCAATGGATACTGACCTTCCTTTTTTCAATTTTGTCTTTCAAATTATTTAATTATGAAAATACATCATGTAAGAAATGCTACACTCGTTATTGAAACTAATGATAAAGTTATTTTAGTAGATCCAATGTTAGGTAAAAAAGGAACAGCTGGTCCGCCATTTACATTGTTTAGATTTAAACCATTACGAAACCCGATACTCGATTTACCTAATAATGCAATGGAAACCGTGAACAAAACCACACATTGTTTAATTACACACCTACATCCAGATCATTTAGATAGAGCAGCTGAAACGTTTTTAAAAGAAAGAAATACTCCAGTAATTTGTAGTGTAAAAGATAAAAAAATACTTGTAAAAAGGGGTTTAAATGTAACTCAAACGGTGGCATATTGGAAACAATCCGATTTTTTAGGCGGAACAATTGAAGGTATTCCTGCAAAACACGGTTATGGATTTGTTGCTAAGCCTATGGGCAACGTTATGGGCTTTTTTATCAATCTTAAAAATGAAAAATCAATTTATATAAGTGCTGATACTATTTATACTAATAATGTTGATAAAGTTCTTAAAGAATATAAACCAGACATTAGTGTTGTAGCAAGCGGAACAGCGCAATTAGACATTTTTAAACCGCTTTTAATGACCTTAAAAGATATTACTAAATTTGTTAAAAATGCACCTGGTTTTGTTATTGCTAATCATTTAGAAGCTGTTAACCACTGCCCTACTACTAGAAAACAACTAGAAACAGAATTAACGAAACATCAACTTATTAAAAAAACTTTTATACCAAAAGATGGGGAGGTTATGGAGTTTGAATAAATTTTAAGCACCTTTGTAATAGTAAATATTTATAATGAAGGAGCAATTACAAAAATACTTAATACGTTATGCTGAATTTACTGACCATGAAATTGAACTCATTTATAATACTTGTACTAAACAAATCTACCAGAAAAAACAATTTCTAATCGAACAAAATCATATTTGTAAATACAAGTATTTTATCCTAAAAGGATTGGTGCGGCAGTTTAGAGTGGAAGAAAATGGCAATGAAAACATCAGTGCTTTTGGAATTGAAAATTGGTGGATTACCAATTTAGATAGCTTTGTAAATAAAACACCTACAATTAACTCAATTCAAGCGATAGAAGAAACTACAGTACTTCAAATTACAAACACGCAATTAGAAGATTTATATGTAAAAGTTCCTCAACTAGAACGTGTTTTTAGAATCATTGCAGAAAACACATTGATTGCGCTTCAACGTAAAGATGAAATTTACATGAAAAAAAGCAGCAAAGAGCGTTACTTTATTTTAGTAGCTCAAATACCCGATTTTGCCCAAAGAGTTCCGCAATATATGATTGCTTCTTATCTGGACATTACACCAGAATACTTGAGTGAAATTAGAAAAAAAGGGAGTCAAAATTAATTTCTTAAGATACCTTAAGGAAACTTCATTAGCTTGTAAAATACCTTTGTACTATAATAAAAAAACAAATTTATATTATGGAACGAATAGCTTATAAAGACATCCCAAAAGGAATGTTTGAAAATTTACGAGAAATTGAAAACTTTATTGAAAGTTCAACCTTAGACATGCAATTACTTGAAATTATAAGATTACGAGTAGCACAAAAAAACGGTTGTGCATATTGTGTAGACATGCACTATAAAGAGCTCAAAAAAACAGGTGAAACCGAACTTCGATTATCATCATTATGTGTTTGGGAAGAAACTCCGTATTTTACAGATAAAGAAAGAGCTGTTTTAAAGTTTACTGATGCTTTAACAAAATTGTCACGAGGCATTATTTCTGATGAAATTTATAATCCGTTGTTAAAATTCTTTTCAAAAGAAGAAATATGCTACTTAACCTTGGCTATATCTCAAATAAATACATGGACACGTTTAATGAAAGTGTTTCAATTTACACCAGGGAATTATAAGGTGACCGAATAAAAAAGTGTAAAAAAAGGAATACTAAATTTAGTATTCCTTTTATAGTTTTAATCTTTCTAGTGCTTTCTTTTTGTACAAATCACCTATCGGAATTTCAATTTTATCTATTTCTACATCTTGTTTTGTATACGCAGTTACTTTTTGAGAGTTTACAATATAAGAACGATGCACTCTTATAAAACGGTTGTCTAATTTTTCTTCAAAGGCAGAAATACCATGTTTAATTACCAACTTAGATGCTAACGTATGTATTCTGATATAATCCTTTATACTTTCTATATATAAAATATCTTCAAATAAAACCTTGATGTTTTTTTTATTACTTTGAACAAACATGTGTGTAGTTTCTTCCTTTTTATTAACAGGTTTCTCTATCGTTTGTGTATCTAAAAATTTTTCTATCGCCTTAAAAAATCGAGTAAAAACAATGGGTTTTAATAAATAATCAACCACATTTAATTCGTAACTTTCAATAGCGTATTCTCTGTGTGCGGTTGTAAATATTACTTTAGGCTTGTTGGCCAAGTTTTTTAAAAATTCAATACCTTTTAAAACAGGCATTTCAATATCTAAAAACATTAAATCTACCGATTCTGTTTTTAACACACTACTAGCTTCTATTGCGGATGCACAAACAGCCACAATTTCAAAATCTGGTAATTGATTTAAATGCGTAGTAATTAACTCTCTCGCTAATTCTTCATCATCAACAATTAAACATTTATACTTTTTCATGTGCTGTTAATTTTAATTCTAAATGATAACTTAATTCTTGGTTATTAATTTTTAAAGAATATCCACTATTTGGGTACAATAAATTTAATTGTTTTTGGGTGTTTTTCATACCTATTGAATGCTTTTCAACATCTTCTCTTCCTTGATATGATTTTGGTTTTGTATTCTTTAATTTAAAGGTAATTTCTTTTGTTGTTGCTGATAAATATAAGTCAATAGTCCCTTTATTTAATTCTTGACTTATACCATGTTTAAAAGCATTTTCAACAAAAGTCAGTAAAATTAATGGTGCTATTTTTACATTTTGAATATTATTTTTTTCAAAAACAACTGTTACTCTATTTCCATACCTAACCTTTTCTAAAGCGATGTAGTTTTCTAACAAATCTATTTCTTTATCAATAGGCACATATTTATCTTTACATTGATATAGTATATAATCTAAAATCTCAGAAAGTTTGGCAATTACTTCTGGTGTTTTATCTGATTTTTTTAATGCCAATGCATATAAATTATTTAACGTATTAAATAAAAAATGTGGATTTAATTGATGCTTAAGTAAATTAAGCTCGGTCGATTTTTTTTGCTCCTTTAAAGCAATAATATCCTTTTGATCTTGATAATATTTTATAGCAATTAATATGATTGAAGGAAAAACAATCCACATTATATTATTGATAAAAGAAATGAAAGAAAGTAATCGATCCCACAATAAAAAAGGTGGTCGCATTTTATAAATTTCAGGAAAATAAACTTCAAAATAATTGATAATAACAACGATATAAAAAAATCGTAATAAGTAAATAACCATTAAAGCTCCAACTACAAATAAAGCAATTCGTTTTTTATTTAAAAAATACGGAATTAGAAGGTAAAAGGTAAAAATGCTAAATAAAAACTGCAAAAATACTTTAAACGCAATATACTGCACCACAAATAACTTGTCATGTTCTTTAAACCAATAGGTGCTTAACAGGTAGATAAACATAACAACCCAGAAAATTGTTTTTTGTAAAATACTTGTAGATATAATTTTTTTCATCAATATTAAATATACAATTTATGCGAACGCTAAAATTACGTTTTTACTACCTCTACATTTTACTTCAAACTTAAAAAAATAAATTATCGCTGCTTCTTTTAATAGACAAAGGCTTATAAAGTAGAGTTAAATAGTTTTTTAAAGCAAATTAATCGTTTAAAAGATAAAAAAGAAGTTTCTATCAACGTTTTTACCCATTAAGTCTACAAAGAAATAAAGCAACCATTCATTTTTCTAGATTCGTTTGATTTTTAAAACTAAAAAAATGAAGACTTATACTTTAATACTGCTGTTTGTAGTAGTAAATTTTTCGAATTTAAATGCCCAGAAAAATAAAAAAAATTATTCAGAATTGATTAAAAAAGGGTGGAAACTCTGTTTAGATAAAGATTTTATAGCCTCGGGAAAAATTTATGAAAAAGCATTTAAAATTAATTCAAATGCGCCCTTAAATGACAGATACAACGCAGCATGTATTTATGCTTTAGCTAACAATTTAAATGGTGCCTATAAACATTTATTTATTGCAGTAAATACTTTAAACTGGTACGACATTAATCACTTAAAAAACGATAATGATTTAAAGAATATTAGAGCCGATAAAAGATGGAATGAGTTGATTACTATAATGCAAAAAACTAAACAAAAAATTGAAAAAAATTATGATAAAGAGTTGGTTACAATTTTAGACAAAATTTATTTTGATGATCAAAGCACAAGAAGTCAAATAAGATCAAAAGAAAAAAAATATGGAAGAGACTCTAAAGAAATGCGTATTTTTTGGAAAGAAATTTTACACAAAGATTCCATCAATCTACTTAAAGTGAGTAAAATACTAGATACCCGAGGCTGGCCAAGTAAAAATAAAATTGGTGCAAGAGGTACTTTAACAATTTTTCTTGTTATTCAACATGGAAATCAAGAAGTAAAACTTAAGTATTTATCAATGATTCAGGAAGCTTTAAAAAAGAACTGGCTACCCAAAAGACAGTATGCGATGTTTTATGATAGATTGGTTTTAGGACAAGGAAAAAAACAACTGTATGGAACGCAGTTAGCAATGAGCAAAGAAAATAAAAAACCATATGTTTTACCATTAGACGATGCTAGAAACGTAGATAAAAGAAGAGCTGAAATGGGTTTAAATTCTATGCAAGAAAATTTAAACAGGTGGGACTTAACCTGGGATGTAGAAGCATATTTAAAAATATTACCAAAACTTGAAGCTAAGGAAAGAGCATTAAATCAAAAAAATAATTAAAATGAATTTAAAAAAATTAACAGTCTCGTTACTTACACTGTGTATTACCAGTATTACACTAGCCCAAAACACCAATAATTATTTTAGACATTTACGGTACAATCATGTTTCGCCTTATATAAAATTAACCGGAACTTATCCCATTAATGCTGTAACTGCCAAAAACACGTCGCATTATATTTTCACATACAATAATACTAATCAACTTATTGAAATAACAAACAATCATTATTTTACTGAAAGAAGGCATCCGTTAGCTTCAATCGGCGCATACAAAACAATAATTTCATACCTAAATAATACAGAAACTAGATTTTTTTTAGATAAAAACGGAAAAAGAATAACCAATGATCGTCAGGTTTATAAAGAAGTTTTTACTGTTGATAAAAAAGGAAATTATTCTAAACTTGAGTTTTTTGATATGAACGACAAACCAATGGAATCTAATTGGCAAATAGCCAGTTACCAATGGTTTAAAAAACGTAAAATGGTGGTTGAAAAAAGATTTGGTTTAGACAACAAACCAAGAAATCTTTCTAATTATTTTGAATTTGGTATTACTGGGATGACCTTTAGAAAAGACGGATCTCCAATAGGAAATTATAATTTAAATGAAAATTTAGATGTTGTAGATAATTCTGTTGGAGTTGCCTCATATCAGGATACTTATGATAAAAACGGTAATCACATAAAATATACTTATCATGATAAAAATAATAAGTTGGTTATAAATCAATTTGGGTTTTCAATTGGTACTAAAGAGTATGATAAATTTGGAAACTATATCAAACAAGGTCATTACGATGCTAATATGAAATTTTTACGAGGACGAGATATTGCTAATAATCAACATATTACTTTAAGTAAAAAAGCATCACAAAAAGACAGCTTAGAAATTAAAAGAATTTCTTTAGGTTATTTAATTGCGCTGCAAGAGTTAAAACCTAATTTAATGCAAGAGGTTATGAATGATAGCTTAAATAAAGTAACGGTAGGTTATAGTAGAAAATTAAGAAAAGAAGTAGTTACAGCCATTCCTAAAAAAAGAATGCTTGAAAATGCTGCAAATTGGAATAAATCAAATACTCGTTTTCCTCCTAACCCAAGTAATCAAATTAAAATATTAGATGTTTATCACAGAATAGCAACGGTTAAATTATATTCTGATAATTGGGTAGAATATTTGCATTTAATAAAACTTGATGGTAAATGGAGTATTGTTAATCTTTTATGGCAACATAAAAACGTTAAAAGATATCCGTTTTAAATAGAAGAACCTCTTATAAACAAAAAACCTCAGGATTAAGTTTAATTCTGAGGTTTATGTTTTAACGAATCTAAATACTTTTACTATTCAGCCTCTAATTTAAACCAAGCATTTTTAAAAGATGCTATGGTTGTTTGATAAACCCAAACATCTAATATTTTTGTTTTTGTAGCGGTTCCATACAATACCCATAAACCTGTTTCTTTATTAAAGTTATACAGTTTTACAGTTTCAGGAGCTGTTGGTAATAAATCGTCGTCAATATCAAACTCTAACGTAGCAGAATGCCCGTTTGCAATATCTAGCCAGTTTTTGGTTGCGTCTTCTAACTTTATGTATACAAATCTATAATTATCTTCACTCATACTATTTTCTCCAGGAATTATAGTTTCTATAGCTAGATTAAATGGAGTTATATGATGAATAACTGGATACATAAATCCAGCGAAAGGACTTCCATCTTCTTTTTTAATATTACCATTAATTTTAAATTTTAATCCAGTCGGAAAATCCACCTCACTATCGCCACCTGTACCTAATACTGTTACTAAATGATCATTTAATAAAGTAAATTTTGTCGTATTGTTTTCTTCTAAATTGCTTAGTATTCGTAAACCATCTATATAATCATCTTTAACTACTTTAATATAGGCATAATCGGTTTCTAAGGTTACGTTATTTAATGTGAAATTTCCATTTTCATCCGTAGTTACTTCGTGTGTGGTTAAAGTTATCGTTGCATTTTCTATAGGCGCATTTGAACCGTCTACAACGGTACCTGTAAAATTATATATTTCTGTGGCAACGATAATTGGTATATCATCATTATCTGAATTACATGCTGTAAATAGTAAAATACATATTGATAATAGAGGGACTAATTTTTTCATATTAATTTGAGTTGTTTATTTTAATCACAACTTAGATTTACTTGCTGATAGCCTGACAGTTGTAAAGTTGGTATATGTTGACCATTTTTAATTTTTATACAAGGTAGATTAGGGTTTCTGTCAGCTAATAAATAATCAAGATTATCAAAATTACTTACATCTAATTGAGTTATAAAGTTTTCGAAGATTGATAAATAATAAAGTTTACTTTTTAACCCAAAACTAATGTTGGTTAACTTATTATTAGATGCATTAATAGCTTCTAATTTAGGATTATTAGCAAAATCTATTGACAGTATTTTATTGGTTAATAAATACACTGTTTCTAAATTAATGGCTTTACTAGCGTCAAACGATACTAATTCGTTATGGCTCATCAAAATATTGGTTACACTTGGGTTATCAAGTGTAAATTCTTCAAACAAATTATGTGATAGATTTAACCATTTTAAATTGGTTGCTTTTGATAATCCTTTTATACTTTTTAAATCATTAGCCATTAAATGCAAAGTATCTAACATTGTATTACTACTTAAATCAATATTTTCAAGTCTATTGCCTATAACATAAAGTCTCTTTAATTTTGTAAAACCCTCAATACCAGATAAGTTTTTAATCATTTCTGATGAGCTTGGGTATGATAAATCTAGATACTCTATTTCTTTAATATCAGATTGAAGAACTTGCTGATTTACAACACCATCAGAATCAATACCTTGTTTTATTAATTCTGTTTCAAAATTCACATCAGGTATCCGTATAAATTTACTTATTGGTGTTTCTTCTATATCATCATTTTTTGAACAAGAAATCATTATGATTCCTACTAATATCATCGTTATAAAAAGGTATTTCATTTTCATTTTTTTAGTTGTTAAGTTTATTCGTTAATTCTCACCTTTTTCCTATAAATTTCTCTAGGATAATCAGACATTCTAACGGTATCTTTCTGCAGTTCTGTTAATGCATTTTTTGCTATCCATTTTGCTGATTTACTTTCTAGTTTTAAAATATCCTTGGCAACTTCTATCGCCATTTCATTTAAATCGATATTTCGTTTTCCAATATTTCTTAACGCCCAGTTCACCGCTTTTTTAACATACAATCTATCATCTGTTGCTTGTTGTATAATAATCGGAAAAAATTGCTCAAAAAGCTCATTACCCGTTTTTTTATCAGCCATACAATAGGATGCCAAAATTGCAAAACCAGCTCTTTTTTCAAATTCAGCTTTTCGGTTAGTCCATTCTAATATTTTAGCCAATGCAAAATCACTTTTAGCAAATAATCCCATAGAAAAACTGTCGCAAATTTCCCAGTTTTCAAACGTTACCACCCATTTTTCCATTAACGTTTCAGTAATATCTTTTGGCTTGAAAATTTTACTACATAAAAGACGTGCTTCGTAAATTCCGCTATCAAATAACTGTAATGCTAATTCATTATTTGTTCCTATTTCTTTAGCAATCATTTTTAATTCTTTGTGATAAATTCCTAAAGAATTATTTGCTACAATTCCGAATTTCTGCTCTTTAAAAATGATTTTTTCAGAATCTTGTAAATCGTATAAACATTGTATAACTTCGTTACAATCCATTTATTTCTATGGCTTGTTTTAGATAATAAGTAACTACATTTTTATCAAACTCTTTTACTGGTAAAACCCGAATTGCTTTTCCTTTTCCTGTAAGAAAACCTAATTCATCCTTCATTTTTGCGCCTTTTAAAAACCCAAAATCAATACCATAAGGCATGGTTCTTAAATGGCAAATTCCACCATTTTTATTAGCATACGTTGTAATACGCTCTTTTTTTGTTTCTATAATTCCTTCAAAAGACAAAAGAAATGCTCGTGCTTTTAAAAAAAGTGCTTTGTGTTCTGATTCTAAATCTTTATCGTATTGCATTGTTTTATCTTTTAAGAATTTACAGCGATAAAAATATCTACTTCTGCATTTAATGGGTTTTGTGCTGCTGCTCCGTACACTTCAAAATCGGCGGTATAACTCCTGTCTAAATATGTTTTCCATATAGTATTCCATTTCTCGTAAACAGCTCCTTTAGTTAAATCTCCTTTTGCTGTAAATTTTTTATACGATGAAGCTTCTATCGTTATTGCGACAAAACCTTCAGGAATTTCATCAATATTGTTTACGCGGCATCCTAAAATTGTAGTATACGGCTTGGTATAATCACTTTCATAATCGGTATATATTGAATATATATCGGATGCTGTTTTATTCGGAATTTTTTCTAAAATACCTTCCGTCATAAAAGTGTTCCATAATGTGCCTATGTCTTTGGCGGCTTGATTATTTTCATTGGTTGTTCTTACTGCAATACCAATTATTTTAAATGCTTCTAATTCTTGTTTCATAGTTTATTTTGTTATTCTTTATTTTTAAAGACCTAAACGATCCATTGCTTCTTTTTCATAACGACTGTCTTCTGCTGGATAACGTAAAATTGAATCGTATTTTTTTGTTTGCTTTGTTAACGCCCATAAAAGACTTTCGCCTGCTGGAATTGTCACAGGAGTTTTAGCATAAATAGGATCTTTATAAGCTTTTTCTGCATTAACAATCTCCCAACCATTTTTTTTAAAGTGTTTGATTAAATCATCAATAAACAATGCTGATGTTAAATTATGATGCAATAATATATTGTGATGAATTTGTCTGCCAGTTAACTCTTTTCCTAAAGAATTATAATATTCCGCGCGATTAAAAAGATGTTTTAAATAGTAATTTCTATATCCTGAAATATCGCTTTGCGGATTTTCTTTTAAACGTTTTACTAAACGCTGATTAATATACCAATCAGAAGCATCAATTGTTACGTGGCCAGTTTTATAATTCTGTTCTTTTAAAAATTTTCTAAAGCCATCTCTTTTTTCAACAGTGTTGCCTTCTTTTAAATACGGAAACCGAAATAATTTTGTAAAATTTGAATACTTGTTAATTAAAGAATCATTTTTTAATAGTTCTTGTTTAAAACGATTTAAACTTACTTTTTTACTATTAAAATACGGATGAGAATACGTGTGATTCGCGATTAAATGCCCCGCATCATTCCAACTTTTTATAATTGTTTTTCCTGCTTCATTATCTAAGTTTTTTCCTTTAACAAATAACACTGCTTTTACATTTTCTGCTGCCAGTTTACCTAGTAATAATTGATTCCAATCAGCATTTTTATACCCCGGAAAATCTTGTGTAGCACCATCATCAAACGAAAATGAAATTTTAGGTTTTTCTATTTTATGTTGATTTTTGCATGCTGATAGCATCAAAAAACTACAAATTAAAAAACTATATAATAATGAAAATCGGTTCATTTATAATGATTTTTTAATTTCGTTTACAATTAAGATATTATCAACCGAACTCTGTACGTGTTTAGACCGCTCTAATAAAATCACTTTTTTTAATGATGGAAATATTTTTTTAGCTCTTTTAATCATTTTTTCGCCAGGAAACATTAAATCATTTTTAGCAGCAAAAAGCGTTATAGGAGTAGTAATTACTTGTGCAGCTTTTGTACTGATTACAGGAACGAGTGTAAAATCCATTGTAAAATGTAAAAACACTTCTGATAAAAACTGTATTGCAAAATTGTCTTGTTCTGTAAATAACTCTTTTAAAAAACGCTGTACATACTTCTCTTTTTTTGTTTTCATATAACGTTTCATCGGAATAAAAACCTTAAACAATGCTTTTAACGGATTCCCATTTACAATGTACGCAGGAGCTGTTAAAAAAACTTCTTTTATATTTTCTTGTTTAAACGCTAATGTTTTTAAAATAACCAATCCTCCAAAGGAAAATCCGGCAAGCGATACATTTTTTAAATGTAAGGCATCAATTACTTCATGCATCCATTTTCCGTAATCATCGTTTTTCATCGACAACCTAGTTTCTGCACTTTTATTAGGCTGTGCTAATACATCAATAGCAAAAATTTGGAAACTTGATTCTAACCCTTTGTAAGTTTCTAAAGCAATGGGTGCACAGCCATTAGAGCCATGCACAATTAACATCGGAGGACTTGACGCATTGCCTGTTACAATAACATTTGTTTTTCCGAAAGAAGTAGTAATTTCTCTCGAATTATAATCAATATTCAAATCTCTTAATTTTTCATTGTAGAAATTTAAAATTGCTATTTTTCCTTTTATAGATTTATAAAGTGAGTTCATTTTTAAAATTTAGGACAAGTTTACTAAAATTAATAATTTTAACCCTATTTTTATGCGTCAAAAAAATGTTAATTATTAAAGGGTGATTAAAAAAACATAATTAGTTACTACACTCTTATTTTTTTGCTTATTTCTGATGTATTATAAATTACAGGCATTTTACCTTTCCACTGTTCCCAAAGTTCATTTTTTGTGATTAGCTTACTCATAAAACTAGCTACATTATTTCTGCTAACGTCACCTGCATTAAAAATAGCACTTCTTGTTGGTGAAGGATGAATTTCATAATCGGTAACTTTATTTTCATTAATCAATGAATCAGGTCTAACAGCAGTCCATTCAATATATTTATTATTTTGACCTATTTGAGTACGTAAATAATCAGCTGCTTTTTCATTATCAACATGTGGAGGTAATAATAATCGAAGTAAAAAAATTACGAATCTTTGTGCAATAGAAATCGGCTCGTTTAAGTCACGGTTTCTATTACCTGTTGTATTCATTAAAACAAACTTTACTGGCAGATTTGGGTTGTTGCTTTTTACAGCATCGCAGAGTTTTTTTACCGCATCAGTAACCAATCGCCTGGGTTTTCCATAAATTCCTTTCCAACTCAATGTATGCCCTAAACAAGAAGCTATTGCAGTACAATCGGCAACGATTCTACTCATTTTCTCATCATTTAGTTCTAAAATACTTGCATGAATAATTTCTAAATCACGGTTGTTTTTCCACGATTTTGGTAATTTTTCTGGTGATCTTACAATTACTTTTACCTTATGTTTTTGGGCTAAAAGTTGTGCTACTAATTTTGATCCTGTTGCGCCGCTTGCGCCAACTACTAATGTTTTCATGGCTATTATTTAAGCAGTTTTTCAACTTCATTATCAGTTAAATTCTGAATGTTTTTGGTAATTTTTTCAATATCCCAATTCCACCATTCCAGTTCTAAAAGTTGTGCTATTTTTTCATCAGAAAAGCGTCTTTTAATCTCTTTTGCTGGATTACCTCCAACAATTGTATATGGAGGTACGTCTTTTACAACGGTAGCATTAGTAGCGATGATAGCACCATCGCCAATAGTTACACCTGCCATAATTGTTGCATTGTAACCAATCCAAACATCATTACCAATATTAATGTTTCCTTTTTGCGGATAGGTTTTTCCTTCCATCGCATTTTCCCAACCGTTTCCAAAAATTGCGAACGGATAGGTAGAAATACTGTCGGTTAAATGATTTGCTCCATTCATAATAAACTTTACATCAGAAGCTATCATACAAAACTTACCAATAATTAATTTATCGCCTGTAAAATCGAAATGATATTTTACATTTTTTTCAAAGTTTTCTACATTTTCAAAATCATCATAATAGGTATAATCGCCAACAATAATATTCGGGTTTTTAATGATGTTTTTTAAAAAACAAAGTCGATCGTAATTAGCTAATGGAAATTTTTGGGTAGTATCTGGTCCTGTCATAATTAACTTGCTTTTTTGTTTGTTTTTTTAACGGTGAATACTATCAATAGTACAACCAAGCTTATAAAATATAAACTTGTTGCGATACTTTTTATAATTGTAAACGTGCTTGTTGTTTTTACTAAAAAAGGTGTTATTTCTGTATAATTATTGAGCATTATAATTATTCCAATGTTTTCTAAATAGTCAAATAACCCTGCAATTAATGGAAGCAAACACAGATATATAAGAGGTTTTTTTAATCTATTTATCTTTTTTAGAAAATACCCAAAAAGAAAACAATAAGAAATACCAAAAAGAAAAGGGTAAATCATATCAACAGGAAGTTGATTTGTTAAGTAGATTTTACGACCAACATCGCCAAGTGATGTTAATAACTCGATAACATAATTAAAATCATATCCCATGGGCATCATGTCTAACAATTTCATTCCGTTTGAAAACTTCATTGTTCCAGGAATTGTAATTGTTAACATCAAAGCGTAGATTAAATTAGTTAATACAAAAAGTAATAACACCTTTTTTCCTGATATGTTTTTCTGTATAAAACTGATCAATTTTCTCATGATTTTATTCTATATTTTTAAGAGCTTCAATAGTTATTTCTTTTCTAGCTTTGGTAAATAAATTAGGATTAGTATCTATATTAGGTTCAATGTTTGTAGCAAAAAAATAGACATTTTTGTTCTTTTCAAGATATCCTACAAACCAGCCATTTCTTTTACCACTTCTAACAGATAAGCCTGTTTTTCCTCTTAATTTAAAATTCTCTGTATCTTTTACAAGCATCATTTTTTTCATAATCCCCTCTGTTCTTTTAGAAATAGGAAGTTTCGATTCATAAAGTCGCTTTAAAAAATTAATTTGTTCGAATTGATTGATTTTAGAATTTCCTTCTAACCAAAAATTATCAATGGTAGTTGCATCAAACTTCATGTTACCAAATTCTAATTCATCAAGAAGGTTTTGCATTCTGTTTACACCAACTTTTCTTGCTATTTCTTGATAACAAGGCACACACGAATAATGAAATGCTTGTTTTAAAACTAAATTTTGTTCCCAAACTTTATACGCTCTCTTCTCTCCATTCCAAGCAAATAATGTGCTGTCATTTTTAACAATCCCTAACTCTAAGGCAATAATAGAGTTCGGAATTTTAAAAGTAGACGCTGGTAAACGACCAATTGTTGCCCAATCAAAATCGTTTGAATAATAAGTATCCTTTTTAAAATCATAAATTAGTATAGCTCCTGTTACATTTTTATCGTTTATAATTTTTTGAAATTTAGGTTCTATTATTTTCTTAATTTCAACATTAACAATTTCTTTTTTTTTGTGTTCAACTTTATTTTTACAAGCACTCATTGCAAAAAACACTACGAATAAATAGAGGCTATTTCTCATTTTTAAATACTACCGTTAGAAGCTGTTAAAATGATAGGTTTTTTATCAGTAATTAAAATAGTGTGTTCATGTTGTGCTACATAACCACCTTTATTACCAACTAAAGTCCAACCATCATTAAGCTCAACAGCTACTGAAGATTTTGTAGCGATAAAGGTTTCAATGGCAACTGTCGTGTTTTTTTTGAAGCGTTCTCTATTACTTCTAACTCGGTAATTTAAAATGTTTTCTGGCTTTTCGTGTAAGCTTCTTCCAACACCATGCCCTGCTAAATTTTCAATTACTTTGAAGCCTCTTTTTTTAGCTTCAGTTTCAATTACATGACCAATGTCAGCAATTTTAACACCTCCTTTTGTACTATTAATTGCTTTCATTAAAATTTCCTTTGATGCGTTAACCAAAGGTTGATGATTGTTTACATCTTTTCCAAGAACAAACGAACTTCCGTTGTCTGACCAAAAACCATTTAACTCGGCAGAAACATCAATATTTATTAAATCACCTTCTTTTAAAGTGATTTTTTTCGATGGAATTCCGTGCGCCGCAACCTCATTTACACTGATACAAGTATACCCTGGAAATCCGTAAGTTTCGTAAGGAGCCGATTTTGCGCCGTAGCTTTTTAATAATTCAGCACCATAATCGTCTAACTCTTTTGTTGACATTCCTATTTTTGCAAAAGCTTTCATTTTTTTTAACGTTGTACCTACAGCTTCGCTAACTTTTTGCATTCCTACTAATTCTTCTTCTTTTGTTATCGACATTTTTTTTTACAATCTTTTAATTAATTCACTTAAAGCCTTTTTAGCTTCTTTCATCACAGGTAATAATGGCCAGATATGAGGCATTTCATCTCCAAAAACAACCTCAATATCAATATTAGCTTTTTTCATTTTTTGAACAGCTAATTGTTGATCTGGATAGGTAATATCGTTTTCAGCTAAAAACAAAATAGTTTTCGGAAACTGATTAAAACTTCCGTAAAGAGGGGAAATTATTTCGTTTTTTAAATCAACATTTCCTGCACACATTTTCTTGGCGCTTAACACCCCTTTTTTTGATAACATCGGGTCTTTTGCATCAACAATAGCGATCATTTTATTCGTCATTGTGGCATCCATCACTGGAGAAATCAGTAATATTTTATTGGGTAATTCATCATTATTCTGAATTAATCGCTGAGTTAAAGTGGTAACTAATGTACCTCCAACAGAATCCCCTATTAATGTTATTTGTTTTCCTTTATACTTTTTTAATGCTTGTTGATATACAGCATCAATATTGTTTGAGATTTCAGTTATTTTGTGTTCAGGAGCTTTCGGATAATTACACATCCAAATGGTTAAATTTGTATGTTTTGCTATTTCACGCAAAGTATTCCAATGGTGTTTTGCTGGCCCAGAAATAAAAGCACCGCCGTGAATAAATAATACTAGTTTATCAGTGGACTGTTTTGATTTTATTTCTGTAATAGTTGTTTTTTTTACTTTAAAACTACATATTTCATTACCCTTAAAAGAACTCGTTTTAGGATGGCACATGTTTTCTTTCCTAATTTTTTTATAATCTATAGGTTCGGCACTAAACGTTTTTTTTATACCTTTTAGCTTTAAAACTAATAAAGTGATGTAATAAGTAATGCTTTTATTCATTATTGCTTTAACAAATTTATACAGTTAGTGCCATAAAAATAAAGCTTATTACATAGGTATATAAAATTTTGTGACGAACTGTTATTTAGATACCACCAATCGTTAAATATTGATGATGAATACTGTTTTTTTAATTCTAAAAAGAAGTTACAATCTATAGATAATAGAAAAAATCAAACTACCAGCCATCTATAAAACGTAATTCTTGATTAAAAAATCGGCTTGAAAACCTAGTTTTAAATACAAACCTTTTCCCATTTCCGACGCTTGTAAAACCATATATTCATTGTTATTCTCAATACCTTTGTTTATCAATGCCTTCATAATTTTAGCTGCATATCCTTTTCTTCGATTTTCTGGGGGGATACCAACTGAATGTGCGCCAACAACAGTATCGGTTTCATAAGTTAAGGCAGTTCCAACAGGGGTATCTCCATCACAAGCAAGATAATAATTGATGTTTTTTAATGTTTTTAACACTGTTTTACTGCCAATTACATATCCAAAAGATTTTTGAAACAGCTCCGCCCAAATATTTGCTTCTTTTTCGTTTGAAACCAGTAATAATTTAAAATTCTCGTTTAACTCATAAGATGTTTCTAATTTTAAAGACATACCTACTTGTTCGAACTTTAATTTGAAATCATTGGCTCTATATTTATAATACCAAATTAAAACTCAATTTTTCAAATTCAATTCCATTTACAATAATGGATAATTGATGCTTACCAATATGAAATTTACGCGTAGTAATTATTTTAAAAGACTGTTTTCTAGTTATTGATGTAGCTGAGTTTTCGGCATATACTTTTTCACTAATTTTAAATACTTTTTTAGCTAAGGTTCCGTTTGTTTTTTGATAATACAAGCCATATTCTAAACGAATTTTAGCAGCAACAATATCGGTATTTAAAAGATCAAATGAAAACATTAAAGCCTCTCCAATTTTTACATCTGGAGTTTGAATTTTAAAACTGTTAATCTTTATTTTATCAACAGCTCCGAAACCAAATAAGGTCATTATTTCTTGATTTCCTTCTTTTAACAAAGTTCTGCTGGCATGTTTTAAAAGTTTATCAACCTCAACCGTTTTTCCTTGCCAGTTTTTAACAATATCAATTACAATTACTGGATTGTCTTTTGAAATATCGTTTAAATTATTCGCCACACTTCTACGAACAGATTCTGAAACATCGTTTTTTAAGTTTTCAAGAATTGGAAGAATTTCTGATGGATTTTCTTTTAAATCAGGAATCCCAATTCCCCAAGGTAATCTTGGCCTACAGCCTTCAGTAGCAAGCCTTCTAACCATTGCATGCTTATGGTTAGACCATTCAAATAACTGTGGAATCATAGTAGATGAATAATTAATTATGAAAGGTCTAACAGCAAACTCACAACTTGTAAATTGCGTTATTTTCTCAAAAGCTTTTACTGAAATGGTATAATTATCCAATCCGTAAACTTCAATAAAGTCAGGAAAAAACATATATTCAATACTTTTTTCGTTGATATTATTTTTTTCTAATTGATCAATTATTTTTAAAATTAAGCTAACATTTTTCTCATAATCTTCGGATAAATGATTTTTTAAAACAACGGTAATATGTCGCATTCGTTGTTTTAATTCTTTGTTATCCCAATCAACATCAAAAATATGTTGAAGAAATGATTGCGTATCAAAATCAGGAATTACTTGTTTAATAATCTTAGTAAATTGATTAAAAAAATCTTGATTATAAATATTCTTAAATAATTCCGCCATTAATTTTTGTAATTTTGAAGCAAAACTACCAAATACTTTGATGTATACCACACTTTAAAAATGAGTAAAACCAAAGAAAAAATACTAAACACCTCTAGAATTTTATTTAATGAATTAGGATATAGCAATGTTACGATTAGAATGATTGCTTTAAAGTTAAATATGAGTTCAGGTAATTTAAATTATCATTTTAAAAAACGTGAAGACATTTTAGAAGCGCTTTATTTTGAAATGGTTGCCACTTTTGATGAACGTATTGCCAATTTAGAGCAACAAATACCCACTTTAAATAAAATGCAAATTGATATTAAAGCGAGTATGGAAAGAATGGTTGATTATACTTTTTTTTGGAGCGATTTGTATAACTTACTTTCATTAAATAAAAAGATAAAAACACATTTCAATACCGTTTACATCCAAAGAAAAAACGGACTTGATTTTGTGTTTAATCATTTTATTGACATACAAATTTTAAATCCTTTTGAGTTTAAAAAAGAACGTGAATTTTTAGTTGAACGGATGATTAATTTCGGAAATACTTGGTTATATGCTTCATCTATATATAAAAAAGAAGCATTTACAAACAAGTATATTAATAAACAAACAAATAGTTTAATGACTTTATTATATCCGTACTTAACCAATAAAGGTAAAAAAGAGTTTCAATTACTTGTACCAACTTTTTTCTAATAAAAACTAAAAAAGCGCATCTAAATTAGATACGCTTTTTTTGAGGTGTCGAGCGGATTCGAACCGCTGTAGATGGTGTTGCAGACCACTGCCTAGCCACTCGGCCACGACACCTTTTGTTATTAAGGACTGCAAATTTACTGTTTTTATTTTTTACTGCAAGCTTTTTTTAACTTTTACGCATTTCTTTTAAAACAATTACAACCTCAGCTACGTTTCCTCCTATCGGTGGATTGATTTTAGCTACGCTAACTTCCGCTTCATCAACGAGTTGTATTTCTTTAAAAATTCTATCAATAATTCTTTGTGCAACATGCTCTAATAATTTAGATCGTATTGCCATTTCTTCTTTTACAATATAATTTAAATGTACATAATCAACAGTATCAACTAATTCATCTGTTTTTGCTGATTTTTGCAAATTTGCTTTTACCTCTATATCAACTCTATATTCCGAGCCAATTTTAGCTTCTTCCTCTAAACATCCGTGGTTTGTATATAATCGGATGTTGTTTACGCGTATAATTCCCACTTTAAAATTTATTAATGATTATTTATCATGAGAATCTGAAACAAGTTCAAATTAACAAATAAAAACCAAGTATTATCAATAACAAAAATACGCTTTTTACTTTATTTCAAACGTTTGTTCTTTATCATTAATTACAACTTTATAAGTTCCTTTTGGTAAATAATAAACCTCGTTTTTAGCTTTTTTAATCAACGCTTTTTTGTACTTTTTTAAATAGTCTTTTTTCCCTTTTTTAGAAAAAGAAACATCGTAAACAGCTTCATTAAAACCTTTTTCTGCATTTATTTTTAGTGAATTTACTAAAATAGCATCCGAATAAATATTTACTGAAGTGTTTTTGTTAGAATTTACATAAAACGGAATTACAACTTTAGGCGTATTTGGTTTTAACCATTTGCTCCAAGAACTTCCCCAAGAACCTCTTTTTCTGATGTTTTTAATAGCAAATATCGCTTCTTTACTCTCAAAATTTTGTAAAGAAGTTACATCAGCTTTATACAAACTACGTCCGTGCGTTGCAACAATTAAGTGTTTTGCGGTTGGCTGAACCACTAAATCGTGAACCGCAACATTTGGTAATCCATTTTTAAAAGGATGCCATTCTGTTCCGTTATTAAAAGAAGCATACAATCCGTTATCAGTACCTAAATATAAAATATTTTCTTTCTTCGGATCTTCTTTTATTACGTTTACTGGCGATGTTGGTACATTTTCTCCAATATTTTTCCATGTTTTTCCAAAATCATCAGACCTATAAACATAGCTTGTAAAATCATCAAATCGATATCCATTTAACGTTACATACACGCGTTCTTTTTTATGTTTTGAGGCAATTACACGACTTACCCATAAATTTTGTGGCAATGTGTTTGATATTTTTTCCCAACTTCCGCCGCCGTTTTTACTAACATGTACAAATCCGTCATCAGAACCCACATATAACAATCCGAATTGAAACGGACTTTCAGAAATTGATGTTAACGTTCCGTACGCAACATTTCCTTTTTTTCCGCCTTGCGTTAAATCATCAGAAATCGCTTGCCAAGTATCACCTTTATCTAATGATCGGTGCAATTTGTTTCCTCCTAAATATAAAATATCTTGATTGTGTTTTGATAATTGAATTGGTGTTTGCCAATTAAAACGATACGGTGTTTCGCCCAAAGTGTGTTTTGGTTGAATGTACTTTTGGCTGCCTGTTTCTCTATCAATTCGATAATAATTACCAAACTGATATCCTGTATATACGATATTCGGATTACGATCATCAACCGCAACTTGCATACCATCTCCACCCATTAAACTTTCGTACGGATTTTTACCTGTTTGTTTCCAGCGCTTATCCATTTTTGCATTGTTATTTGCAACCCAAACTCCGTTGTCTTGCAAACCGCCATATACTTTATAATTTTTCTGATTATCAGCATACACCGTGTAAAATTGCCCAACTGCTGGCTGATTTAACTTCGTCCAACTTTCTCCATCATCGTACGAAATATTTAATCCTCCATCATTTCCTTCCACTAAATGCCCTTGTTTATTTGGGTTTACCCATAATGCTTGATGATCGGCGTGTACGTTTTCTTTACTGATAGAGGTAAATGTTTTTCCGCCATCTTTCGATTTTAAAATAGGAACTCCTAATACATATATTCCGTTTTCATCTTGCGGATCTACACGAACCTCCCCAAAATAATATCCATAAGAATAATATAAATCATCTAAATAACCTTCGTGTGTTTTATTCCAAGATTTTCCGCCGTTTGTAGTTTTAAAAACCTCAGCACCAACAACAGGCGTATCAAACAATAACGTATTTGCGTTTTCTAAATACTTTGCCAAATCAACTGGTTTTACTGATCCTGCACGCACCATTTGTTTTACGTTTTCTGCACGGTATTTTTCTTGAAAACCATTCATTTTTAAATATGAATTTAGTTTTTTATCCTTCAACTTTAAAAACGCATCCACTGTCATGGTTTTAAAATCGTCTTTTGTTAAAGCATTTGATGTTTTCTTTTTCTTAGTATCTTTTTTTCTTCGGAATTGACTATCGTGAAAAGCATAAACGGTGTTTTCGTTAAAAACGGCTAAACCGATTCGTCCAACACCATTTCCGTTCGGAAAACCATTGTTATCAGAAATTTTTATCCAAGAATTACCTGCATCCGTAGACTTATAAATAGCAGAATTTTTTCCGTCGCCATCAAAATTCCAAGCTTTACGTTCGCGCTCCCAAGCAGCAGCGTATAAAACATTAAAATTATTTGGAGCCGATTGTACATCTATAATTCCAGTGTTTTCATTAATAAATAAGGTTTTATTCCATGTTTTTCCGCCATCCGTAGTTTTAAAAATTCCACGTTCATCATTTGAAGAATATAAATGACCGATAACGCCAATTACTACCTCTTCCGGATTTTTAGGGTTAATTAATATTCTACCAATATGATGAGAATCTGTCAAACCAACGTTTGTCCAAGTTTTACCTTTATCTGTCGATTTTAAAATTCCGATTCCGGCATAACTAGAGCGAGAAGAATTATTTTCTCCGGTTCCTACCCAAAGTGTCCCGTTTTTCCAATCAACAGCAATATCACCGATATTTTGTGTTGGAGAACTATCTAAAACTGGTGTAAATGTTGTTCCGTTATTGTTCGTGTACCACAATCCGCCAGAGGCGTAACCCACATAAAATTCAGTAGTATTTTTAGGGTTTACATCAATATCAACAACACGACCACTCATAACGGTAGGCCCAATATTTTTAAAAGCAATATTTTTAACAATAGACGTTTTTGTTAAGGCTTCTTTTTGCTGTAATGCTGCTGATATTTTTTTTGCTGACGTTGGTTGTTGTGCTATTACTACTAGTGTAAAAATAGTAGCAACGAATGTAAGAATGGTTTTCATTTTAGTTTGTTTAGAATTGATGAAATTACTACAAGGAATTTCAAAAACAAAAAAATTAACAAAACATTGGTTTTTTAAGCTTAAAAAAATCCTTATCAACAGTAAAAAAAAAGGTTAGCTTTGTGATATCAAGAACTTTATTATTATGACTATTTTTATCCTTTCTGTTAGCGATCTTATCTATTCTACGCAAAGAATTTACAAAGAAGCCCACCGACGTGGACATAAAGTTAAAATTATTAATCACTTAAAATGTTCTATAAAACTAACCAATGGTAAGCCTGAAATAATTTACGAAGGTGAAAATATTATTGATATTCCCGATGTAATTATTCCAAGAATTGGCGCTTCTGCAACACGACACGGAGCGGCTGTTGTTAAAGAATTTGAGATGAATGGTGTTTTTACCACAGCAACTTCTTTAGGTATTTTACAAGCGCAAAATAAAGTACGCACTTTACAAATTATGAATCGTAAACATATTCCGATTCCGGATACTTTATTTTCTGTAAATCCAGAAAATATAGGCGAACAAATAGATTTATTAGGCGGTGCGCCTATTATTATAAAATTACAAGAAGGCACCCATGGATCGGGGGTAATTTTAGCAGAAAGTAAAAAGTCTGCAAAATCTATTATCGATACGATGTACAGTACCAATACCAGCATTTTGTTGCAAGAATTTATACAAGAAAGTAATAGTGAAGATATTCGGGTTTTGGTGGTTGGCAACAACGTAGTTTCATCAATGAAAAGAAAAGGCTCTGAGGATGATTTTAGATCGAATATTCACCAAGGTGGAAGTGGTTTTAAGGTTAATTTATCGTCCGAAGAAAAAGAAATAGCTATTAAAGCTGCTCAGTATTTAAGTTTACCTATTGCTGGGGTGGATTTGGTGCAATCTAAAAGAGGTGTTTTATTAATTGAAGTAAATTCAACACCCGGTTTACAAGGTATTGAAGCATACACAAAAGATAATATTGCAAAATCGATTATTAAATTTTTAGAAGAAAATGTTCAATCAAACGTTTAAAAACGAAATTGTAGAAATTAGCGGAGAAAAAATTGGTTTAGGCGAATCTAAATTAATTAAAATTCCTGTAGATAGGTTGCCAACAGGCACGCTTATAGAAATTCCAGTATATGTTTTTAATGGCGATAAACTTGGGCCTACTGTTTTATTACAGGGTGGTATGCATGGTGACGAAGTAAATAGCATTGAGCTTGTACGTAGAATGTTAATAGACAAATCGTATAAAATTCATCAAGGTTGCGTTATTGTAGTGCCTTTATTAAACATTTTTGGTTTTTTAAATTTGTCTCGCGATATGCATGGTAAAGATGTAAACCGAAGTTTTCCGGGGTCTAAAAACGGGTCATTAGCCAGTAGAGTAGCGCATTATTTAATGAAAGAATTGGTTAAAAATGTTGATTTTGCAATTGATTTTCATACCGGAGGAGCGCAACGAAGTAATTTTCCGCAAATTAGATATACGCCAAACGATCAACGAGCTTTTCAGTTAGCAAAGTTATTTAACGCACCAATGATGTTTACCTCTAAATTGATTCCGAAATCATTTAGAAATCAGTGCTTTAAAAACAATATTCCAGTTATTGTGTACGAAGGTGGCGAATCGTTGAGATTAAATGAAAATGCTATTCAGCAAGGAATTAACGGAACATTACGTGTTTTACAACATTTTAAAATGATTGCTAACACGGTTGAAATTCCTCAAAACAACAAAACTGTTGAAATTACCACACGAAAATGGATTCGTGCTAAAGCTGCAGGGTTATTTAATGTAAAAGTTGTTAATGGCGCAAAGGTTAAAAAAGGACAAATTTTAGGGCATATTATGGATACTTACGGAGAAACAAATTTTGCTATAAAAGCGCCTAATGATGGTTACATAATTGCTAAAAACAACTTTCCTGTTGTTAATATGGGAGATGCTTTGTTTCACTTCGGAAACTCATAACTAACTGAATATATTTGGTTTATTGCTCTTTTTTCACTTTCTTTAGAATCGATCAATTAATCAAAAATTAAAAATATGGAATTAATTATTAGCTTATTAAGTGGTGCTATTGGAGGTAACCTTGCGGGTATTTTACTAAAAAAATTCTCTTTAGGTACACTTTGGAACTCTGTTGTAGGAATTTTAGGTGGCGGTATTGGAGCGCAATTATTAGGAATGTTAGGTGTTAACGTTGGCGGAATTATTGGTAATATTGCAGGTAGCGGTGTTGGTGGAGTTGTGCTTTTGGTACTTATTGGAGTTATTAAAAGTGCCTTAAAAAAATAAATTAAACTTTTTAAATAAATGATTAAAGACACTTATAATAGGTGTCTTTTTATTTATACAACATCCTAATAAATAGCAGTACCTTTGCAGCTTCAGAGAAATACTTATTTTAGGGTATTTCTAAAATAATATATATGACATTTAAATCTTTAGGATTATCTGATGCGCTATTAAAAGCCATCAGCGAAAAAGGATACGATACTCCATCACCAATACAAGCAAAAGCAATACCACTTATTTTAGAAGGAAAAGATGTATTGGCTTCTGCGCAAACTGGTACCGGTAAAACAGCTGGTTTTACCTTACCTGTTTTACAACATTTAGCAGATACCAAACATCCAAAATATCGCCCAGTAAGAGCGTTAGTTTTAACACCAACAAGAGAATTAGCAGCGCAGGTTTACGATAATGTAAGAGAATATAGTACGTATTTAGATATAAAATCTACCGTAGTTTTTGGTGGTGTAAAAGCGGCTAGTCAAATAAAAACATTACGCCATGGAGTAGATTTTTTAGTGGCAACTCCTGGTAGATTATTAGATTTACACGATCAAAAAGCAGTATCATTTAAAAGAATAGAAGTACTTATTTTAGATGAAGCCGATCGTATGTTAGATATGGGTTTTGTTAGAGATATTAACAAGATTATCAGTTTTATGCCTACAAAGCGTCAAAACTTACTGTTTTCGGCAACTTTTTCGAAAGAAATTAAAAAATTAGCAGAAGGAATTTTAAGAAATCCTGTTTCGGTTGAAGCTGCTCCGCAAAACTCAACTGCCGATAAAGTTTCTCAAAAAGCATACGCGGTTGATAAAGGTAAAAAAACAGAAGTAGTTACTAATTTAATTAAAGACGGTAATTGGAGTCAGGTTTTAATTTTTACAAGAACCAAACACGGTGCCAATAAATTAACCAAAAAATTAATTGGCTCAGGCGTTTCTGCCGCTGCAATTCATGGTAATAAAAGTCAAGCTGCAAGAACAAAAGCGTTGGCTAACTTTAAAAGCAATTCTATTCGTGTTTTAGTTGCAACCGATATTGCTGCACGTGGAATTGACATTCCGTTATTACCACACGTTATAAACTTCGAGCTACCAAATGTACCTGAAGATTATGTACACAGAATTGGTAGAACCGGTAGAGCTGGTGCCAAAGGTGAAGCTATCTCTTTAGTATGTAGTGAAGAAACTGAATACCAAAAAGAAATAGAGAAAATACTAAAGCAAAAATTAAAAACCGAAGTTATTGAAGGGTATGAACCTACCGATACTGCGGGACCAAAAAGAGCTGCTACTCAAAAGAAAAAATCTGGAAACGGAAAGAAAAAAGGAGTAGGTGCTACACATAGAGGCGCGGTTAACAGAAAACCTAAAAGAGAACGCCCTAGTGATCAATCTAGAAAAAACGAAGGTGGAACGCCAAGAAAAAACAGACGTAGATAAACTATAAATGACTTTTTATAGCTACATAGAAAATGTATTAAAATCTCAGCAGTTTGAAAATCAAATTACTGAGATTTTACGTTTTTTTACTCCGTTAACATTAACAAAAAATAGTTTTTTAGTTAAAAAAGGAAACATTTGCAAATACTTTTGCTATATAGAAAGTGGTATTTTACAACATGCCATTGAAACATCCGAAGAAGAAAAAACAACGTATTTAGCCTTAAAAAACTCTTGTACCTCAGCCTTAAAAAGTTACTTGCAAAAAACTCCGTCGCGCAAAAATATTAAAGCTTTAAGTAACTGTAATTTACAAGTAATTTTGGTGGATGATTTTAAATATCTATTAGAAAACAACAACGCCTTTCATCAATTTTATTACAGTTTAATAGAAAATCAGATTTTTTTAATTGATGATTATCGCATTGATTTATTAACACTTACTCCCGAAGAACGCTACACTAAATTACTTACCAACGAGCCTAAATTATTGCAAGAAGTTCCGCTACATTATTTAGCGTCTTTTTTAGGAATTTCGACCAGGCATATGAGTAGAATTCGTAAAAATATAAAATAGCGCCAAATGGCTAATATTTGCATAGTATCTTTTCTTATTTTTGAAACACGTTTATCACTTTAATTAAACTTATTATGAAATACAATCCAATAAACAGTAATCTATTTATAAAAAATCGTAAAAACTTTATGGCGCAAATGAAGCCAAATAGTTTAGCCGTTTTTAACTCTAACGATGTATATCCGGTAAGTGCAGATAGTACTTTGCCTTTTGAACAACATCGTGACATCTTTTTTTTAAGTGGTGTAGATCAAGAAGAAAGTATTTTGGTTTTATTTCCTAATTGTCCAAAAGAAAATTTACGTGAAGTATTATTTTTACGCGAAACAAACGAACATATTGCTGTTTGGGAAGGTGAAAAACTGACCAAAGAAAAAGCATTAACTACAAGCGGAATAAAAACTGTTTTTTGGTTACAAGATTTAGAAAAAGTATTGGCAGAAATGATGGCACTTGCCGAAACTGTTTACGTAAATACCAACGAACATTATCGTGCTACTGTAGAAACCGAAACTCGTGAAGCGCGTTTTACCAAATGGTTATTAAATAAATATCCTGCACATTCAGTAGCAAAAAGTAATCCTATTTTACAACGTTTACGTTCGTTAAAAGACCCTATCGAATTAGATTTATTACAACAAGCTTGTGATATTACCGAAAAAGGATTTAGACGTGTGTTAGATTTTGTAAAGCCAGGTGTTTGGGAATATGAAATTGAAGCAGAATTTATACATGAATTTATTAAAAATCGCTCTAAAAAATTCGCGTACACGCCAATTATTGCCTCTGGTAATAATGCAAATGTATTGCATTATATTGAAAATAATCAACAATGTAAAGCAGGTGATTTAATTTTGATGGATGTTGGTGCAGAATATGCAAACTACTCGTCAGATATGACAAGAACTGTACCTGTTTCTGGTCGTTTTTCTGACCGACAAAAAGCTGTATACAATGCTGTAAACCGTGTAAAAAACGATGCTACAAAATTATTGATTCCAGGAACTATTTGGGCTGATTATCATGTTGAAGTTGGTAAATTAATGACTTCAGAATTATTAGGTTTAGGTTTATTAGATAAAGCCGATGTGCAAAATGAGGATAAAAACTGGCCGGCCTATAAAAAATACTTTATGCATGGTACTTCACACCATATGGGATTAGACACACACGATTACGGATTGCTACACCAACCTATGGAAGCGAATATGGTTTTTACTGTTGAGCCTGGGATTTACATTCCTGATGAAGGTTTTGGTATTCGATTAGAAGACGATGTTGTTATTCAAGAAAAAGGAGATCCTTTTAACTTAATGAGTAACATACCTATTGATGCTGATGAAATTGAAGATATTATGAATAAATAATGTAACCTTCTTTAAAAAGTAAAAAATCCCGCAAAATTTGCGGGATTTTTTACTTTTTAAATTTACAACTACTCTACCTTTAAACTATATTGAGGCGTAGGATTTAGCGGACAAAAATATACATACTCTCCTTTTTTTAAGCTTACTTTTTTAGAAGTAGATTTTGTATTATTTTTTACTAAAGATGTTACATACGCATCTTTAATATGATGCTCAGCTTCTACCATCCCTTTAGGTGCTAATACAAAACCAACATCATGACCAACATTTTTGTTTGAAATTTCAAAAACATAAGTTCCTTCTTTTAATGTCATTGTTTTTTGTGTAAACTCTCCTTTTGTTTGCTCTAAAGACACCGTTTTTACTTCTTGTGCCTTTGCTTGAAAACTAACACTTAATGCTAGTACTAAAATTGCGATAATACGTTTCATTTTACTCTTTTTTTAATTTATGATTAGATTCTTTTTTTCTGAGCATTGCTCGTCATATTCTTGATATCCCCAACAATTAGGGCATTGATACGTTTGTATTGTTTTCATTTTTTATCTTTTTAATTAGTTTAAAACAATGGTTAAACTTTCTAATACAAAGATGCGTTGAGAGTTCTTGTGTAAAAATGGACAAAGGTTCCTAAAACTTGGACAGGGTAAAAATGTGTTTTATTAACCTATGTTAATGTATTAACCTTAAATTGGTTATATATTTGTATTGTTATTATATCATAACATACTCCCCATATGTTATACCCCCCTTAATTAATAACATTCCCTTAAAAAATAACCCCTAACTTGTGTGTTACGGGTTTTTTTTATGCTTCAATTTAAATTATCTTTTACCAAAGATTAAAACAACAAATAAATCTTCTTAAAATTAAGTTAAAAAAAACTTTATTAACCTATGTTAATGCACTAACCTTAAATTGGTTATATATTTGTATTGTTATTATATCATAACATACTCCCCATATGTTATACCCCCCTTAATTAATAACATTCCCTTAAAAAATAACCCCTAACTTGTGTGTTACGGGTTTTTTTTATGCTTCAATTTAAATTATCTTTTACCAAAGATTAAAACAACAAATAAATCTTCTTAAAATTAAGTTAAAAAAAACTTTATTAACCTATGTTAATGCACTAACCTTAAATTGGTTATATATTTGTAACGTTATTATATCGTAACATACTCCCCATATGTTATACCCCCCTTAATTAATAACATTCCCTTAAAAAATAACCCTTAACTTGTGTGTTACGGGTTTTTTTATACGTAATTATTCTTTCTGACTTTTTTTAAATTCCTTTGGAGAGTATCCGGTTGCCTTTGTAAAATAACGAGAAAAATAAGCAGGATCATTAAAACCTAAATCAAAAGCAATATGTTTAATTGTTTCCGTAGAATATAATAATTGACGTTTAGCTTCTGTAATAATTCGAAATTTTATATAATCGCTAGGTGTTTGAACTCCTGTTTTTTGAAAACTTTTAGTTAGTGATTTTGGCGAAATTCCTAAGCGATGTGCATACTCGGTAACACTGTGTATCTTTTTAAAATTTAATGCAACCAATAAACTAAAGTCTTTAAATAGTTTACTTTCTTCTGTTTCTATTACAATGTCATATTCTTTTTTTATTCGTGCAGAATACACAATAAATTGTTTTAAAAGCGATTGTAACATATCGTATTGTGCCGTTTCTTGTAGCTCGAACTCTTCAATTAAATTTATAAGTATTTGTTCTAATTTTACGGTTTCTTTTTTTGATGGAGATACAAAAGGGGTTTCGTAAATATTATTAAACAAAACACCATTACAAGCAACTTCTTTGTCATGAGTTTGAATACAATAAAAATCTTGCACAAAACTTAATTGATAAGCTTCTTTAATATTTTCTGAATCTATCGAAAACATTTGTCCTGGAGATAAAAAAAACAACACATTGTTATTAAACGAATACCTATTAAAATCAATTTGATAAGTTCCTTTGCCTTCTTTTATCCAAAAAATTCGGTAAGTATTTACTTGTTCGGGTTTATTAACCACACATGCTTTTTCAAACTGTACTGTTTGCAATGAAAAAACATCTTGATATTTATACGTTTTTATGTCTTGAATAGCCATCGTAAAAGTCATTTTATTTTTGGTCGAAAAAAAACGAGTAGCTAACAAAAACAACGTTATATTTGATAGATTACAACTTTTAAAATCACAATAATTTTACCATAAACACGATCAATAAAAATAAATGAAAAAAGTATATTTTATTTCAGGAACCATGTGCACAATTGATTTATGGCAATTTGTTTTTCCTAAATTAAACAATGTTATTCCTGTTTTTATTGATATTACTCCCGCTAATTCTTTTGATGAAATTAATACCATTATTTTTAATAAAATTGAGGAACCTGCCATAATTGTTGGCTTTTCTTTAGGCGGATTTTCAGCTATGAATTTTGCAATTCATCATCCAAATAAAGTAAAAAAATTAATAATTGTTGCCGCAAATACAAACGGATTAAATACCAAAGAAATTGAACTCAGAAAAAGTACAATTGCTTTTTTAGAAAAGCATAAATACAAAGGAATTTCAAAAGCAAGAATCCAACAATTTTTACATCCTAAAAATCATCAAAATGAAAAAATTACCTCAATAATTAAAAAAATGGATGAAGTTTTAGGTAAAAACGTTTTAATTAGGCAATTAAAAGCTACTTCTTTACGATTAGCTATTTCTGATGCTTTATTAAAAAGTGTCGTTCCAATAATATTTATTTCTGCTGAAAACGATGCATTAATCCCTATTAAAAATGTAAAAGAATTTGCTAAAAAAATACCTAAAGGAAAACATATTACAATTAAAAATTGCGGACATATGATTCCGCTAGAAAAACCAAATGAATTATCACAAATATTAAATATGCTTTAATTTATCAAAAAAACTATTTAAACCCATTCTAAATATTTAATAAAAGATTTCCTAAAGTTTGTGCAAGTAGCCCGTAGCCCTTAAATTTGTGTTTATATATTTAATATAACAAACAAAATAATGAGCAGATTACTAAAATCTTCTATTGGAAGAAAAATAGCGATGGCACTTTCGGCATTTTTCTTAATGTTTTTCTTATTACAACATTTCTTAATAAACTTTACTTCGTTATTTCCTGATAATGGTGACACTTTTAACAACCTGTCTCATTTTATGGGTACCAACCCTTTTATACAGTATGCAATGCAGCCTGTATTAATTGTAGGAGTAGTTTTTCATTTTGTAATGGGATTTATTCTGGAAGTAAAAAACAACAGTGCACGTAAAATAAGCTATGCTAAAAATAACAGTGCAGCCAACTCTACTTGGATGAGTAGAAACATGATTTGGTCTGGTGCTGCAATTTTAGCTTTTGTAGTATTACACTTTATTGATTTTTGGATTCCTGAGCTTAACACAAAATATATTCAGGGTGACTGGACGGGAATGCACAATGGTGAATTTAGATATTTTCAAGAATTACAACACAAATTTGTAAATCCGTTAAGAGTAGGAGCTTATATTGTAGCTTTTGTGTTTTTAGCACTACACTTATTACACGGGTTTAACTCTTCTTTCCAATCAATGGGAGTAAATAATAAATATACTAAAGGATTGAAAACATTTAGTAAAGTTTATGCAATCGGTATTCCTGTAGGATTTATCATTATTGCTTTATTTCACCATTTCAATCACTAATACGAAACAAGTATGGCTTTAGATTCAAAAATTCCAAAAGGTCCATTAAAAGATAAATGGACAGATTATAAAAATCATATCGATTTAGTAAATCCAGCAAACAAACGTAACATTGATGTTATTGTTGTTGGTACTGGATTAGCTGGTGGTTCTGCTGCTGCAACATTAGCAGAGTTGGGGTATAATGTAAAAGCATTTGCTTACCAAGATTCTCCTCGTAGAGCGCATTCAATTGCAGCACAAGGAGGTATTAATGCAGCAAAAAACTACCAAGGTGATGGTGATTCTTTTTACAGATTATTTTACGATACAGTAAAAGGTGGAGATTACCGTTCGCGTGAAGCAAACGTACACCGTTTAGCCGAAGTTTCTGCAAATATTATTGATCAATGTGTAGCACAAGGAGTTCCTTTTGCACGTGATTATGGTGGATTGTTAGATAACCGTTCGTTTGGTGGTGTATTAGTTTCAAGAACTTTTTATGCTAAAGGACAAACTGGTCAGCAACTTTTATTAGGTGCCTATTCTGCAATGAACCGTCAAATTGCACGTGGTAAGATTGAAATGTTCAATCGTCATGAAATGTTAGACGTTGTAAAAGTAGGTGGTAAAGCACGTGGAATTATTGCGCGTAACTTAATTACTGGTGAAATAGAACGTCATTCTGCACACGCCGTAGTTATTGCTTCTGGTGGATATGGAAATGTATATTTCTTATCAACAAACGCCATGGGTTCTAACGCAACAGCTGCTTGGAAAATTCATAAAAAAGGAGCGTTTTTTGCGAATCCTTGTTATACACAAATTCACCCAACATGTATTCCACGTTCGGGAGATTATCAGTCTAAATTAACATTAATGTCTGAATCTTTACGTAACGATGGTCGTATTTGGGTGCCTAAAAATATGGACGATGTAATGGCAATTAGAGAAGGTCGTAAAAAACCTACCGATTTGTCTGAAGATGAAAGAGATTATTATTTAGAAAGACGTTATCCTGCATTTGGTAACTTAGTACCTCGTGATGTTGCCTCTCGTGCAGCAAAAGAACGTTGTGATGCTGGTTACGGAGTAAATGCTACAGGAGAAGCTGTTTATTTAGATTTTGCTGCGGCAATTGATAGATACGGAAAAGAACAAGCAAAATTACAGCATGTTTCTAACCCTACAGCAAAACAAGTTTACGATTTAGGTAAAGCTATAGTTGAAGCTAAATACGGAAACTTATTTCAAATGTATGAGAAAATTGTAGATCAAAATCCATACGAAACACCAATGATGATTTATCCTGCAACACACTACACAATGGGTGGTGTTTGGGTTGATTATAACTTAATGACAACCGTTGACGGATTGTATTGTATTGGTGAAGCAAACTTCTCAGATCATGGTGCAAACCGTTTAGGAGCTTCTGCATTAATGCAAGGTTTAGCTGATGGATATTTCGTATTGCCATATACAATTGGTCATTATTTATCTAATGATATTCGTACAGGGAAAATATCTACAGACACAAAAGAGTTTGAAGAAGCTGAAAAAGAAGTTACAGAACGTATCAACTTTTTCATGGATAATGAAGGAGAACACTCAGTAGATTATTACCATAAAAAATTAGGTAAAATCATGTGGGACAAAGTAGGAATGGCTCGTAACGAAAAAGGGTTAACGGAAGCAATGGCTGAAATTAAAGCTTTACGTGAAGATTTCTGGAAAAACGTAAAAGTTCCTGGAAAAGCCAATGAAATGAACCCTGAATTAGAAAAAGCAGGTAGAGTTGCTGATTTCTTAGAATTAGGAGAATTATTCGCAAAAGATGCTTTAAATAGAAACGAATCTTGTGGTGGTCACTTTAGAGAAGAATCTGCAGAAACAGATGGTCCTCAAAAAGGAGAAGCAAAACGTAACGATAAAGATTTCGCTTATGTTTCTGCTTGGGAATATAAAGGAGAGCCTGCTGATGCCGTTTTACACAAAGAGCAACTAGAATTTAACGATATTGAATTAAAACAACGTTCATACAAATAAAATTGACATTATGAATTTAACACTAAAAATTTGGAGACAAAAAGGCGCAAATGACAAAGGTCAGATGGTCGATTATAAAGTTACCGATATTTCAGAGCATATGTCATTTTTAGAAATGATGGATGTTTTAAATGAACAATTAGTAAACTCTGGTGATGAGCCTGTAGCGTTTGATCATGATTGTCGTGAAGGTATTTGCGGTATGTGTTCTATGTACATTAACGGTGAAGCTCACGGTCCTGATCGTGGTGTAACAACTTGTCAATTACACATGCGTATGTTTAAAGATGGTGATACTATTACTATTGAACCTTGGAGAGCTGCGGCTTTTCCGGTAATTAAAGATTTAGTAGTTGACAGAACATCTTTTGAACGTATTCAACAAGCTGGTGGTTATATTTCTGTAAATACTTCAGGAAATACACAAGATGCAAATGCAACACCTATTTCTAAACACGATGCAGATGCAGCTATGGATGCAGCAGCTTGTATTGGTTGTGGTGCTTGTGTTGCTACATGTAAAAACTCATCTGCTATGTTATTTGTAGGTGCTAAAGTATCTCAATTTGCATTATTACCACAAGGGCAAGTAGAAGCGACAGATCGTGTGTTAAACATGGTAGCGCAGATGGATGCTGAAGGTTTTGGTAACTGTACAAATACAGGAGCTTGTGAAGTTGAATGCCCGAAAGGAATTTCATTAGAAAACATTGCTCGTATGAATACTGAATTTATGAAAGCGAGTTTAAAAGGATAAATCCTTTTTTATATAAAACAAAAAATCCCGAGTTTTCACTCGGGATTTTTTTGTATCAAGCTATTTCTACTTTTTTAAAATACTATTTGTAACATTAATTCAAAAGAATTTTGTGTTGGCGCTACATCAAAATCTACTGATGAATACGCTGCTTGTATTTTTATACTATTTCCTTTAATGTATTTAGAAACACCAAATGTTGTTGCGTTAGAATCTTGTAATACTGCGTTCGTGTTAGTATCAAACTCTGACGTAATGTTTTCGTAACGTACATCAAAACTAAATCCACTTCTGGTTAAATAACCTAATTGCAAGTTATATCCGTCTCCTAAGGCTAAATATTCACTTATTTGTGTAGGCGCCAATATCGTGCTACCCGTAGCATCAGTATATATTCCTTTTAAGTTTTCTGCTGAAGCATTAACATATTCTGCTAAGAAAGAAATTCCTTTATATTTAGCTAGTATGTCAATGTACATTTGTGTGTAGTCTGGTAAATTACTTTCTCCATTAACATCAAATAACTCAAAATTTCCATGACCTTCACCTACTGAATTGCTAACACCAACGTTTTTACTTAAAGCACCCCCTAAAACCACTTTTAAATCGTCTTCATACATAAGATCTGCTGTAGCATTTTGGTTACCTTCTTTAAAATATCCTAAAGGATAAACATCTAATCTACCACCAAATTTTAAGCCTCCTAAATCAGTATCTCTAGAGTCTGAACCAAAAGAATTTTTCCCATCACCTGAGGTAACTGCAAGTTGTGGTACAATACCTATTTTAGATCCAAATTTAGACTCTACAAATAAACCGAACTCTCTACCTGTATTACTAAAAGAACTGCTTAAATATCCTCTTTCTGTAAATTGCATGTGAGTTTCATAATTATTCATCGATCTATTGTTTACAAAACTTAACTTTTGACCCACAAAAATGGTGGTGTTTTTAAATAAATCGTAAGAAATCCAAGCATCTAATAACGGATCTGTTTGGCTGTAATCCGTTTGCACAAAAAAGCCAATTTTTTCATTTACAGCTTTACCACTTATGCTAAGAAAAGCACGTTTAGCACTAAAAATATTATCGGACTCTGCTCCTTTTTCTTTTACATATTGATATCTAGGTTGAATCATTCCACTTAATTTAAAGCGATAAGCTCCATCATTAAAAGAAAAATTTAATCCTTTACCAAAATCAAATCCTGATTGATTTTGTGTGCGCATTTCTTGTGCGTTGCTTTGAAATGACACAAGAAAAAGAACTAGTACTATTGTAAGCTTCTTCATAAGTAAACTCATTATTTTATTATTCTATAAATTGGTAACACATCACCTAAATGTGTTTTTATTATTCCAAAATTTACAAATCCACTTGCTGTTTCTGGTTCAAGAACACTACAAATAATATTTGTGTTTTTTTGGTTTGTTTTAACTAAATATGTTCCTTTTGGAAAACTAATTGTTGTTGCTTGCAAGCTTGTTTTAACCGTTTGCATTTGCGTTTTTTCATACGGAATAACATCTTTTTTATATGATGTTACTTTGTATGATTGTACTGATATATCTTTAGCGCTGTCTAATGTTTGTATCGTAGCACCTAAAACTTTTAACTTCTCAATAACCGCTGTTTCAGATTTATCTATTAAATAAGCTGTTGGCTTTTTTCTGGTTTTTAATGCGATTGGTTTTAGGTTATTTCTAATAATTGCAGGCATTTCCCATATTGCTACTTTATCTAAATCTATCACTTTTAAAGTACCATCTTCTGTTGTTGGTTTAACCTGTAATGTTACCTCTGTATTTTCAAGCGGAGCTTTTGCTAAGGTGCTTTTTACTACCTCAACATTATCATACGCTGTTTGTGCATACGATAAAGCACAGGTAAATAAAGTATGAATTCTACGTTTAAAAGAAGTACGTCCAATACCAACGCCTCTTATTTCTATTAATGTTGAAATGGAGTTTGTTAAGGCATAATTGGTAGCACTTGAACGCATACTGGTAGAACCGTTGTTAAATTGTAATTCTCCATTTATAGTATTTGTTGTTATATAATCTCTAGGATTAAGCCCTTGATTAGAAATATCATTTTTAGCATTTTTTACAAATACATTTTTAATAACATCTCTAATGCCTGCTGCAACATTTAAATTACCTGAATATAAGAACATTACATCGTGGTAACTGGTAATTCCAAAAGTAGCTAGACTAGAAAAATCTCTTCTATAAGGCCTAAATTCATGAAAATCGATAGATACATCAGGTGAAAAATCAGTAAATGCTTTTTTAAGAGCTATTGATTCTGGTGCTAGTAATTTAGTTTGATCTCTATTTAAATCTAGCTTGTTTGCTGCATGGCGCATATCACTTTCATAGCCATCAATATTAGCCATGGGTATAAATCCGAATACAATTCTATCTAATAAATATGCATACTTTTTAGTATTGATAAGTTGGTGCATAAAATATAATACTCCTTCGGTACTAGCTTTTTCGTCACCGTGTAAACCACCTTGAATAAATAATTTTACTTTGTTTTGATTAGACTCTGGATTGGTTATAAAAACCATTGGTATGCCTTTATCTTTTTGACTTCGGCCAATTATTTTAGTCGTTACGTAATTTGGCTTAACAGCATCTAATTCATTAATAAAGTTCCATAAATCTTTATGATTTGTGTAACGCTTAGTGTTTTTAAGTGCTGGTGTTACATTTTTAACAGTAAATTTATCTGGAAAAAACTTATTGGTAACTGCTTTTTTTTGTGGATTAAATTGCGCAAAACAATTAACCATTAAAAGCATAAATACTATAGTTATTATGTTTTTTATCTTCATAATTAAAAAGCGTAAGTTAACATCATTCTACCAATCCATTCATTTCCTTCAATAGGATTACCACCACCGTTATTAATACCATCACCTTTAACATGTGTTAAAGACATTTGTAATTTAGCTGCATGACTTTTGTCTAAGTATTTGCTAATACCACCAGTAATATATTCGGGTCTGTTATAAAAAGTTGCGTTGTTTAAAAAAGAATTTTCACTAGCATCTAATTGAGTGTATCTAGCATCAATAGAGATACCGTTTTTAAACAAATAACCCATTTGAAAATTAAAACCACTTCCTAACATCATTTTACCTTTTACATAAGCATCTACATCTTCTGTACCATCAACATCAAAACTAGTAGATGCTGTACCATCATTTCGTAATCTTTGTGTGATTCCTTTTGGTACTACAGCCGATGTGGTAACATATTCGCCAAAGGCAGTAAAACCACTATATTTAAATAAAAAATCTACTCCAAATTTTTCGTAATCTGGTAAGAGTTCGTCATCATTCGCATCAAGATATAAAATAGAGCCACTTTCTCTTCCCCTTCTACTACTCATTCCATTATTTTTACTGTAAGCAACCCCAACTACTAATCTTGGTACGAGTTCTCTAACAACATCGGCTTGCCTAAATTGCCCCATTGTATAAAACAATCCGAAAGGTAAATAATCTAATCTACCACCTACTTTTAAGCCACCGTGATCGTTGCCAAAAGCATTAATACCGTCACCATTTGTTAACATTAAATACGGGCGCAAATAAGATTGATTACTTATTCTGAAATTTCCTTGAGCAAAAAGACCAAATTCTCTAATTGCTGCAAAAGAAGAGGTTACACGACTTCGCTCTACCAACATTAATGTGTTAGAAGCTAAAAATAATTCTCTATTATCAGTATAAGTTGAGCGTTGCCCAAAAGAGAGTGTAATTCTAGGCACAATTTTATAACTAACTAAAGCATCCATTAAAGCACTAGCGTTATCACCTTCTACTTCTCCTGAACCACTTAAATCGAAAGAAAAACGATACGACCATCTGCTATCTGCAGAAGACCCAGAAATTCTTAAACGAGCTCTACGCATTCGAAATCTAGTTACTGACGATTCGTTTTCGTCTGTATATGATTTTACTTCAGTATATGGTTGTATAAAACCAGATAATTCCATCTTATAACCGCTTTTACCAGTAAATTTAAAGCCTTCGCCAAACTTATATTTATTAAGCGTGGGTTCTTGACCTTGCACCAGTATAGTACAAAGCATTGTTATAAAAAATAATAATTTTTGATGTGTTTTCATTTATTATAACGGTTTAATTAAGATTCAAAATTTCCTTTTACAAGAATCTCTTTGTTAGTCATCATGTGTTTTCCTTTTGCAAAAACATCTAATAGATTTAGTGCTTCATCAAACAAACAAATATCTGCATCGGCATTAAGTTTTATACGTCCTTTATGCTGTAACCCTAAATTGTTTGCTGGGTTTAATGTTATTACTTTTAAAGCGTCTTCTAAAGAAACATTTCCTTTTTGATGTAAAGCTCTCATTTCATTTAAATTTTCTTGAAAAGAAGCTGTTCTATAGCCAATAACGTTTCCTTTTTCATCCATTTTAGAAAGTCCTGCATGACCATCTGAACTAAATGTAATATTTTCTATTGGCACATTGTTTTCTAAGGCATATAAAACCGATTTATAAGGATCGGTATATTTAGATGCTCCTGTTGTTATATCAATAATTCCACCTAATTTAGCGAATTCAATTCCTTGATCAAATAAATCTTTAGTTCTACCAATATGTGTGGGCGATATATGTTGAATTGGGAAATTAAATTGATTTACCAAATCGAATAATACATCTAGTTTAGTATCTAATCCTCCTAAATGTATGTGTAAAATTCCTTTTTTACCGCTAATTAATCCTCCAACATAAACGTCTCTTAATTTCTCTATTAATTCTTTTGCATTTGGAAAAGAGGAACGTATATCGCTTAAAGCTATTTTACATCCTAAAACTTTATCAATAAAAATTAAATCGCCCATAATAGAACCTGTTATAGAAACTGGATCTAAGCCAAAATATCCTGTGTGCATATAAGCACTAATACCTTCTTGGGTAAGCGCTTTTGTTTTACTGTATAATGTTTTTACACTTCTTGCCATACCGTCGGTTCCTAACAAACCTACTACGGTTGTAGAGCCAACTTCTATTAACTCGCTTAATTTTACTTCAGGAGTCATAGAGGCAAATCCGTTTTTACCACCAGCTCCTATAATATGAATGTGCTGATCTATTAATCCTGGTGTTGCTATTTTTCCTTTAGCATCAATAATGGTTGCTATCGAAGAAGAAATGTCTATTTTGTCTTCTATGGCAACTATTTTACCACCAGCCATTAAAATGTCTTTATCTCCTAAAAATTTAGGACTGTATAATTTTGTATTTTTGAGTAATGTTAGCATTTTAAATTATATAAAGTGATAAATTAACATAACTATAAATGCAGAGACCATTGGTATAAAATTTCTTTTTACAAGGTCTATTGCATTAATTTTTGCAATATCTGATGCAGCAATTATAACTCCTGCAACTGGCGAAATGGTTCGTCCTATTGATGCAGAAAACTGCATTGGTAATAAAAAACTAACACTTTTTACTCCTAACGATTCAGCTATTTTGGGCACCAATGGTCCGAAAGCAAAAAATGATGCATTACCGCTACCCATTAAAATAGATGCTAAAAATATAATAACAGACATTGTGATGGCTATACCTACAGCGCCAAAACCTAAACTTTGAGAAATGTTTAGCAAACCTTCAATAAAATTCATATTTATTAATCCGTTTGCAAAAACATCAGCAGCAATAATTAAGGTAACTACAGATTTAAAAATATTTCCCATTCCGTTCCAAAAAACGGTAAAAGAGTTTAAAGCTTCTTTTAATTTTTTTGTTCTAACAAAATCCATCGTAATCGCTATAAACAAACTAACAAACATCGCTGTTGTTGTGGTTAAAACAATAGGTGGATTGAATAGTGAAAATATTTTTGAAAATATTAAAAGTAATATAATTGGCAATAAAGGTATAATAGCATAAACTAAAGGTTTTTTAGGCTTTTCGTTTATAATGCTTTCTGAGTTATTGTTTTTTTCTGGCGATTTTTTACCATCGTAATACTTGTTTACAAAGTAATAAGAAATCATTAAAACCAATGTTATTGGTAATATTAACGGAATTTGATCTTTTATAAAATACTCTATAGTATCTATTTCTGCTATAGTACTTGAACTTACTGTCATTGCAGATGCAGGTCCCATACCTATACAAGTACTTGCAGTTATTACTGAAGCTGCTGCCACTCTGCTTACTCCTAATTTTAATAAAATAGGAAATAATGATGCCATTAACAATAATGATAATCCTGCTGCAGATGGTATCGCTACAAAAAGTGCTTGCCCAATAGGAATAACTAACGAAGCAGCTAAAAACGATTTATTTTTAAGCAATTTTAATGGTTTCATTGCTACATATACTAAGGTATCTGATGCTCCTATTTTATCTATATAAGCAACAAAACCACCTATAGCCATAATCATAAGACCAACGCCTGCATTTATTTTACTAAAGGAGTTTTTTATGTACTCGAAAAAATCAAATATAGGGCTACCTGTTGAGGTTGGTACAACCTCAGATTTACCGTTTAATATATATGCTAAAAACATTAAAAAAATACCAAGTAATAATAATACTGCATGCGGATTGTATTTTTTTAAAATCAATCGTGAAGCAATTATTATAATTACTAATGATATAATTGGGCTTATATAGTTCATTTAAAAGCTAGTCCCATCTATTTTAGTTCCCGGAGTCCATAATGCGCCATTTGCTTCTGTAATAATTCCGATACGTTCAAAATCTCCTGTTACATCTGGGTTTCTAGTGTAAGATTCATCAGGATTTGAAGAAAGTACATAAATATCAAATTCTAAAATAGTAGTGCCTTGTGCATCTTTTACCGTAACAAAATCATTACCATTATTCATATTTAATTGCCCTCCACTTGCAGTTTGCACAATAACTCCACCAAAATTACCTGTTGGTGTACCGCCTGCAAAAACTACAATAGCAGTATTGCTTGGCACTATGGTTCCTGCAGGAAACACATGCCTTGGTATACCGTCTGTTAAAGCTTTAGCATCGTAAATTTCATAACCGCTAATATCTAAATCTGGTCCTGAGTTAAAAAACTCTATAAATTGATCTTCTTGAGCATTTCTTGTTCCGTCATTATTAGCATCACCCGCATCACCAGAAGCAGGGTCGTAGTGAACTTCGTTCATAATAAACCCTAACCAAGGACAACCATTATTTTCTGGCGGACCCACTACTGTTGGGCAATTATCTATCGCATCTCCAATACCATCTCCATCTGTATCTGCATCATCATCTAGCATTTCAATGAATAGATTAGTTGTTAATTCAGCATCTGCATTATTTATACTTGCAATTGAAATCTCAATAGTTTCTAATCCTTCTACATCTGTATCTTGAATAGCTGTAATTATAATATCAGCAGATAAACTCCCTTTTTTTATTATTAATGTTTCTGAAGAAACACTATAATCGGTGCCTTTTGTGGCTGTACCTTTAAACATTAAATTAACTGCAACATCTTTAGGTGATGGCCCATTTAACATTGCTGTTATTGTTAAAGAACCGTTATCTTCTGCAATAGTAGCGCTATTACTTTCTAGAGTAAGAAACGGAAATACATCATCGGTTGTACACTGATAAAATACTAAAGATAAAAGAAATATTAAAGATAAAATAAGTAGGTTAACTCTTGCCTTCATATGCATTATTTAAGTTATAAGGTTTATGTTTAACAATTATAAAAGTACTCTGCTAAACTTAAAACATTAATTATCAGAACAATATAGTAAACTATTTTTGATTTTTAAGTAAAAAAAAAGTGCTACTTTAAGTTAAGTAACGCTTTTTTTTTATATCATTATGATTAATCCCCCAATTTATCAATAATGATTCCCCTTGTGTATTATACTACAAATATACAGGAGCAAAACTATTTACCCTACTAAACTTGTATGGATTGCATTAAAATATGTGTAATTGGTAAAAAAGCACACGTTAATCAATTAAAAAAATGTTTTTAAACAAAAACCTCGAGGTTTAGCTCGAGGTTTTTTTATTTATATAGAATTTAAAAACTATTCCCAAGTATTATCAGCAGCACTACCTCCCCATATTATGGTTGCTAAATATGGATTATCAATAATAGGGTTTCTGTTTCCTTGCTCATCAGCAATTACATCATTACGGTTTTTTTCAAAATCTGATACTGGATCCTGAACATTCCATTGTAATAATAAATCTATCATATTGCTATCAACTGTATTTTCTGAACCAATAGTAACATTTTTAGGTAAACATTGGTTTCCGTATCTTAAATACATATACATCATCATACGTGCAACATCTCCTTTCCATTCATCACCAGGATACCATCCACTAGAAATAGCTGCTGCGTTACCCGAACCGTCAATAAATTTTTTATTACTTCTGTTAGAGTTTGCACGAATATCACATGGTCTTAAATGATGTGCGTCAGATCCAGGACCTGAAGTTCCTAAATTTGGATTTCCTAATGATTTAGGATATACATGTTCTCTGTTCCATTCTGTTCCTTCATTACCTCCATTTGCGGTTTTACTACGAGATCTATCAGTTACATGATCTCCATCTGAATCATCATATCCATAAATTAATAAGACTTTGTTATTATCCGAAGGATCTAAATCTGATTTTTTTACAGCTTCCCAAACACCTGGTGTGTATGTTAAAGAAGTAGCATGACTACTAATTATTTTAGTTGCTAATGCGCCTTTTAATTCTAAACCTGTTAAAGTAAAATCTACATCATTATAATATGCTGCTAATTCAGCAGGTATGTTTAAATCACCATTTGTGGTGTTACCTGACGCTTTAACTTTTATTGTAACTGTTGCGGTTGAACAAGTTTCTGTTGCAATTGTACTACATATTGTATAGTTAAATGAAGTTGTACCTACAAAACTTGCTGCTGGTGTATAAGTAAACTTATTATCATTTAAGGCAATTGTTCCGTTATCTATCATATCACTTGGTAAACCAACCGTTACGCTGTTAGCAGTAAATGTATCGTTAGATAAAAAATCTGAAATAACAAGAGGTGTATTTTCTACTACTTCATAAGAATCGTCTACGGCTAAAACTTTATCTACAGGTTCTTGTGGCACTATATTATCTTCATCAGTAATACCGTTCTGACCACAATTGGCAAGAAAAACTGCTATAAAACCTAAAATTAATACTCTTTTCATCATTTATATTACTTTAATTATTATTTATTTTTATCGTGTACTTTTGTTGGAATATTATCATTCCATTCTGTTAATATATCGGTAGCTACACTTGCTCCACTACCTGCTGCTATTGCAAATTGACTACGCCAACCTGCTAAAGTGCCACAAACATACAAACCTTTTTTTATTAAGTGGTTAAAATTACGCAATTGCACTCTGTTTTTCATAGCATTTGCTCTCATATGAGGCTCAATGTATTGTTCTAAACCAGCTATTTCAAAAGGTTTTGAATAATTTAATGCTATTACAACCGATTTACTATAATATTCACTTTTATTCGTTATAATTTTATAACCTTCTTCAGCATCTAAAACCGCAATTACTTTTTCGTTATCAATTTGTGATACGTGTGGATACGCTGTTTTTAATTGCTCTTTTCCCTGAACCAAAACATCACTTCCTAAGGTTTTAGCTGGTAACCCTAATACATTATTAAATAATGCGTCTTGTAAATGAGAGTTTCTTTGATGCATTAAAATACCTATTTTTTTGTTTTTGGCATACTCTTTTTTATATGCTGATCCTAAAACCAATGCACATTGCATACCTGAAACGCCTCCACCAACAATTAAGCAATCAAAAATCATGTTATCCTAATAATTCTTTAAAATTAGCTGCAAAAAGTTTTACTGCAATTGCTAATAAAATAACTCCGAATATTTTTCTAATTATCTTAATACCATTTGTACCAATAATCCTTTCAATTTTCGAAGAAGTTTTTAAAACTATATATATAAGTAAAACGTTTAATAAAACGGCTACAATAATGTTTTCTATAAAAAACTCAGCACGTAAAGATAATAATGTTGTTAAACTACCCGGTCCTGCAATTAAAGGAAAAGCTAATGGAAAAACGGTAGCTGTTAAAGCCTCGTCTTCATCTTCTTTATAAAGTGTAATTCCTAAAATCATTTCTAAAGCAATAAAAAATAGTATAAATGCTCCTGCAACGGCAAAAGAATGTACATCAATACCTATTAAACTTAGTAATTGCTTTCCTAAAAAAAGAAAAATAATCATTATTACTCCAGCTATTAACGAAGCTTTTTCTGATTGAATATGCCCAACTTTTTTACGTAAGTCAATAATAATAGGAATATTTCCAATAATATCAATCACCGCAAACAACACCATAAAGGCTGTAAAAATTTCTTTGAAGTTAAAATTCATAATATTTTGTTTTTCAGCTGCAAAATTATATAAGTAATGTTACAATCTAGTATTTTTGCATCTAAATTTTATGTGAAGTTATTGTAAACTTTTACACTTTTAAATATATTTTATGTTTCAATTAGGAAAAACCATCGTTTCAGAAGATCTTATCGATAAAGATTTTGTTTGTAATTTATCTGCCTGTAAAGGAGCTTGTTGTATTGATGGTGATGCCGGAGCACCTTTAAATAAAGAAGAAACCAAAATTTTAGAAGATATATATCCTAAAATTAAACCCTTTCTTAGAAAAGAAGGAATTGATGCGATTGAAAAACAAGGAACTTGGATAACAAGTGATTTTGGTGAGTTAGAAACTCCTTTAATTAATGATGCAGATTGTGCTTATGTTATTTTTGATGATAAAAACACTGCTTTATGCGCCATTGAAGAGGCTTATAATCAAGGAATTGTAGATTGGAAAAAACCTGTTTCTTGCCATTTATACCCTGTAAGGGTTAAGGATTACAGTGAGTTTTCGGCAGTTAATTACGATAAATGGGAAATTTGTGATGATGCTTGTTCTTTAGGAAAAGAGCTACAAGTACCTGTTTACAAGTTTGTAAAACAAGCTTTGGTAAGAAAATTTGGTCAAAATTGGTATGATGAGCTAGAAGAAATTGCCCAAAAAAGAAAAGAAGAAAAATAATTAAATCTTATACATAAAAAACGACGCTATTAAGCGTCGTTTTTTTATTTAAATTGATGAATTACTAGTTTACTGTAAAACTCCAAATTTGTCCTATAGATTTAGCGCCTGAGTTATCTGTCGTATTTACTTTCCAGTAATACGTTTTACCAGTTTCAACAGTAACAGGATAAGTAGTATCTGTTAAATCACTTTCTTTCATTACTGGATCAGCATCTTCACTAAAATACACATCGTATTTTAAAGTATCTGATGTGTTAGAATCAGCACCGTTCCATTTTAAATCAACTGTTGTTCCTGATACCGAATCTTCATCCGCAGGACTCACTAATTCAGCCGTAAAAGGAGCTGTATTTGTTTCTCCTTCTCCTTTTGTATAAAATGCAAATACTGCTGATGGTTCTCCTTCTTCTCCTTTGTTATCAACTGCAGTAACTTTCCAATAATGAGCCACTCCTTTTTCTAAAGTAATAGTTGCTTTTGATGTACTAGCTGTTTGCGTTTTTACAATATCAGTTAAAGCTCTATTTTTAGCAATTACAACTTTATAGGTTACAACATCTCCGTTAGGATCAGTTGCGTCACTCCAATCAAATTGAATACTATTATCTATACACAATAAATCTTGTGTTGGATATACTAAATTAACTTTACTTGGTGCTTCGTTAACAACTTTGTCTCCTCCACCTCCGCTACTGCTTCCGCCTCCACAACTTATGTAAAGAAAAGTAGTTGAAAATAATGCTATTGCTTTTATTACTTTTTTCATTATTTTAAGATTTTAAAAGTATTTGTATTATCAGTTCCTAATTTTAAGATATAGATTCCTGATTTAAAATTACTGAAAGGAATTAGTAATTCATTTCCTTGTTTTTCAATCGTGTTTTTCAATACAACTTTTCCTGTTACATCAAATACCATAACATCTATATTAGATGGTGCATCCATCGGTAATAACAACTCTATGTTTTCGGCAACTGGATTTTGTTTAAGGAATGTATTATCAATTACTGTCGTAAACTTACCTTCACAGGCTTTTGCTGTTGTAACTTCAATAATTCCGCTTTTTTGAGCGTTAATATTAAATTTAGAAGTATTAAACGTATTAATTAAACTTCCATTTAAATAAACATTGTAAGGTGCTGTACCAGATGTTATGTTTACAGTATAATCTTTTGATTGATTGTTCTTCGCTACTCTTAATGCAACCGGATTAGATTCTGCTATGTTAATTTCGAAACATTGCGTGTAATCATCTCTATCATTAACTTTTACACATACTTCGTAAGATCCTGGGGCAACATCTTCAAAAGTAATTGATGCTGTTGCTAAGTTTTCAGTTAAATCGGTATTATCACCTTTAACAGTTACTGTATAGTTTACAAAAGTTTGTTGAACGTTTACTGTAATTTTTCCATCTTTTTGATCTGTACAAGTTTCAGAAATTGTTTCAATAGATATGTTTTCTGGGTTTTTATAGCTTGTATCACAAACATCTCCAACTCCATCATTATTACCATCTGCTTGATCAGCATTTGCTGTATTAATACAGTTATCATCACCGTCCATAACACCATCGCCATCAGTATCTTGACATGCATCTCCAATTCCGTTTCCATCTGCATCTGCTTGATCAGAGTTTGAAGTAGTTGGACAATTATCATCAATATCTAAAACACCATCACCATCGGTATCTTGACATGCATCACCTATACCATTCCCATCAACATCTGCCTGATCTGCATTTGCTGTGTTTGGACAATTATCTACTCCATTTAAAACACCATCACCGTCATCATCTGCATTAGGATCAGAAATAAATTTACCAGAAAAGATTCCTCTACCATAAGTAGCTGCAAAAACTGTATTATCGTCTCGTAAATCTAAATCTAAAACAGGTAGGTTACTCATACCATTGTATGATTGAGTCCAACTTGGCGAAGCTGCATTAAAGTTTTTTGTTTTCCAAACTCCTAAATCTGTTCCAATAATCACTTCATTAGAACTTGCTGGGTTTTGTAAAATTGCTTTTACTGGTAAATCAGGTAAATCTCCTTCTTTACTTACCCAATTGGCACCTCCATCGGCAGAGTACCAAATATTTGTAACTCCATAATTATGCATTGTTACAAAAATCTCATTTTCATTTTTACCAAATTCAATATCAGAAACTGTACCAACAAAATTACCTCCTGTAATATCAGACCAAGTACTATTATCTGTATTCGCTTCTTCTATTTTTAATACTTTTCCATTTTTTAAACCAACAAAAAGTAAACTTGATGTTGTTGTGTATGGAGAAACTTTTAATGCAGAAGGAGCTGAATCCATTAACGCGTTATCTGATAAAAGATCTTTTTTAGGTGCTCCAGACATTATATCTGAATATCTTCTAATAGTTACACCTGATGAACCTGAATAATTAGAATATAAAATATTTAGATTAGAATCTAACTCTTCTTTATTAATAAAATCTCCATTCGAAGATTCTTCATCATTTATTGTATAAGATTGATTTGTTTTATAATCATATAAAACAATACTTTGATTATATACGTAATTTGATATAAAATACTGGTCAGTACCATCTGTATCAAAAAAACTAGCAGCTCCATCACCACCTGCGGCTCTAACAGAGCTATTTATTCCTGAAGTAGCTTCTTCTACTAACTGTGTACCATTGTCTTGTGCACCTGCTAAAAAGTATTCTTTTCCTCCAAATGCAGTAGTTGGGGCAACACCTACTGTATAAAATTGTAATGTGTTATAATTATTATTTCTTGAAGAAATAACACGTCCTGCATTATTTGAAAAATATACTCCTCCATCATTACCAAAAACCATTCTTGATGAAGATGCAAAAGCTAAACCATGTTGATCTGAATGCACGTTTTGAAAACCAAAACCACCATACCAATGAGACTTTTGTATCCAAGAATTTCCTCCATCTGTCGATTTAAATAAATCAATTCCTCCTACATAAACGATATTCTCATCATTAGGATCAAGTTTTATTAATAAATCATAAAAAGCTTGTCCTCTTGTAAAATCACTTGCATCAATACCTGTATCAGCATCATTTGGCAACGGTAAATCATTTACGGTTGCAAAACCATCTGTTGTTTTAAACATTGCTACAGGAGCTCCACTAACATTCATTTGAGCCAAAACATATACTGTATTTGAATTAGATGGTGATAATGCTATTTCTGTTCTTGATCCATTTTCTATCGAATGTACTAAACTAAAACTAACACCATCTGTTGATTTTAAAATAGCTCCACCACCGTCTCCATGAATTAAACTCGTTGTTGTACTTAAGTATATTGAATTATCTGCTGCTATTTCTAAATTATTAGGTTCATATTGATTAAAACCACTTGTTCTAGGCAAACTTATTTTTGAAAAACTAGTCCCATCTGTTGATTTATATAAACCAAAACTATCACCTCCTAATGATACACCTCCTGTATAACCTGCTTCACCAGCAGCTACATAAACTTCTGAAACACCTGAGTTGTTTCGTACAACTATATCATTTATATGCTGAATACCAGGCACAATCAATGAATTTGTTGCTCCTAATCTTCCTTTTTCTAAAGTAACATTAACTGTTTCTGATGATAATGCATTTATTATTGAATTACCCGCAGTACGTGTTGTCATTACAGCAGGAATTGTTATTGTTGTATCATCTCCTCCCATTGGAATTGGTGTACCGTCAACATTATTTACCATAATAACAGCTACTGCTCCTGCATCTTCAGCATGTTTTACTTTTAAATCAAAATTACAGCTACCTCTTTTAATAATAGCAATATTACCATTTATTGCACTTGAATTAACTAAAGCTTCACATCCATCTTCTGTTGGCGCTGTTGAATCTTCAACAAGAACAACATTACCTGTAATTGAAGTAGTTAAATCTCCTCCAAAAGCAGTTGCTAATGTTGATATATGTTCTCCTGCAATACTAGCTGGACTATTAATAGTAACTTTTGAATTTGCATCTAAAAAAGTGTCTCCAGTAACTCCTCCAAAAACTCTTGCCCATGTATTACCTCCATCTGTAGATTTCCATAAACCGTCTCCTTGAACATCACCTTGCACGTATGATTCTCCCGTACCAACATAAAATGTTTTAGAGTCATTAGGATCTACTGCAATACAAGAAACTGCTAAATTTTCAGGAATACCAATTCTTACCCATTTCGAATCAGCATTTGAAATATTTGTGTTTTTCCATAATCCTCCACTAACTCCACCTGCAAAAACAGTTTCATCTGTAGTATCATTTGGATCAAATAACAAAGCTCTTGTTCTTCCTCCAACATTATCTGGTCCTCTTTCTTCCCAAGCATTATCTGTTTCACCAGGAACTTTTGGTAATAATTTACGTTTGCTTAATCCTTCTTGAATTTTATAAATATTTTCTTTATGAGTTCTTCCTGTAGCAGGATTAATCTCACTTAAATATTTTTGTTCAAAATAAGCGTTAGGTGGTAAACCTTGTGCTTTTCTTTCTTTTTTAGGAAGTTTTCCTATTTTTTGAAAAGGGTGATTTTTCAAAAATTGTGCGTGTTGTTGTCTTAACTCTTCGACCTTTGTATTTTTAGTATCTACCGATTTAAAGATAACACCACCTATAGCTAATATTAATAAGCCAAAAAATAGTATTTTTTTATTCATAATAAGGTTATTAGTGACTAATAAAACAAGTAAATTTTCATTTACCCTAACATTTTTTTATAAATTAGGTTGCTAATTACGTTAATTTGTCGTTAAAAATTTAATTTTTTAACATTAATTAAACAATATTTCCTAATATTTTTTTATGTAAGCGTATTGCAAACCCGTCTGATAAACCAGCTATATAACTACTTATTTGCATAATTCGATCATACAGATTTTCTTTTTCTTGTTGATATTCTTTTGGCAATAAATTTAAAATTAGTGTATCATAATTAGATTGCTTCTCGTTAAATTTATTATTTAATGCGGTAACAAATACATCTAACAAGTCTGCTATAATTTTATAACCTGCTACTTCTTTTTCTACAACATCTTTACTTTTGTATATCTTATCAACACTAATTTTAATAATATCATTTATTTGAGCTTCATACTTGCATTTATCTAACAAACCTTTATCAAAATCGCCATTTAAAATGGCAGTTTCGTTTTCTAAAAATATATCAACGGCTTCGTTAATTAACACGCCTATTGCTAATGCTCGCAAATAACTAATTCGGTCTTTTTTAAATTGTAATGAGTGATATTTTTTACTATCAATCGTATTTTTCACCAATTTAATCATATACTCTAAAGCATAATCTTCGTCAATTAATCCAAGATTTATTCCGTCTTCAAAATCAATAATTGTATAACAAATATCGTCAGCAGCTTCTACTAAATATGCTAACGGATGGCGGTAATATGAAATTCCGTTGCTCTCTTTTTTCTGTAAACCTAAATCACTAGCAACATCTAAAAAAGATGTTTTTTCTGACTGAAAAAAGCCGTATTTTTTATCAACAATATGCTTTGTTGGTTTCTTCGGAAGCGACTCTTTCGGATATTTCATAAAAGCACCCAAAGTTGCGTAACTTAAACGCAAACCACCTTCGGTACCTTGATTACTTTCGGTTAAGATCTTAAATCCGTTGGCGTTTCCTTCAAAATCTATTAAATCTTGATATTCTTTTTCACTAAGTTGCTCTTTATATTTTAATCCGTTTCCGGTTTTAAAATACTCTCCGATTGCTTTTTCTCCTGAATGCCCAAAAGGCGGATTCCCAATATCGTGTGTTACGGATGCTGCGGCAACAATGGCTCCAAAATCATTAAAAGTATATCCTAATTCTTTTAACTTCGGATGACGTTCTAACAACACTTTACCAACACGTCTACCTAAAGTTCTACCTACAACCGACACTTCTAAACTGTGCGTTAATCGGGTATGTACAAAATCGGTTTTTGATAACGGAATCACCTGTGTTTTATCTTGTAAACTACGAAAGGCTGATGAAAATATGATTCTATCAAAATCTACTTCAAAGCCTAAACGGGTTTCGTCTTGTAATATGCGTTCACGTTTTTGCGTATCACCAAAACGTTTTAAAGAAAGGAGTTGTTCCCAGTTCATTTTATTCTTTTTTAAGATGTTAAACTAAAACTAGTTAAGTTTAACGAAAGTTCGAATTTACAAAAAAAGAGAAGTATTGCTACCTCTCTTTTATCACCTTTAATTTAATTAATTCTTGTCTTTAAGACCCTTCACAACAATGCTCTAGGCGACAAATGATTCTTAAGAACCACACATTAAGCAATCATCATCTGGTGCTCCGTTTTTAGAAGCATCAACCATTGCTTTAAATTCTGCTGCACTCATTGGCTGTTCCTCTTCAACTACGTTGTCTTTCTTTTCGATGTTTAACGTAAATTGTTTTGCATTTACAGCCGATTTTGTGCGTAAATAATACATTCCTGTTTTTAAACCACTTTTCCAAGCATAAAAATGCATTGATGTTAATTTTGCAAAATCAGGATCTTTCATAAACAAGTTTAACGATTGCGATTGATCGATAAAATATCCTCTATGGCGTGCCATATCAATAATATCTTTCATACTCATTTCCCAAACTGTTTTGTATAAATCCTTTAAATCTTGCGGAATACTTTCAATATGTTGAATAGATCCATTGGCACGCATAATATCTTCTTTCATATTATTATCCCATAAATTCAGTTCTACTAAATCTTCTAATAAGTGCTTGTTTACTACAATAAATTCACCAGATAATACTCTACGTGTATAAATATTTGAAGTATAAGGCTCAAAAGCTTCGTTGTTTCCTAAAATTTGAGAAGTTGATGCTGTTGGCATTGGCGCTACCAATAATGAGTTACGAACTCCGTGCTCCATTACATTTTTACGCAAAGTATTCCAATCCCAACGACCACTTAAATCCTCTTCTTTAATTCCCCACATATTGTGTTGAAATTCTCCTTGAGACATTGGCGAACCTTTAAAGGTAGAATATGGTTCTTTTGCCTTCGCTATTTCCATTGATGATGTTACCGATGCAAAATATAAGGTTTCAAATATTTCTTGATTTAATTTTTTAGCTTCATCAGATGTAAACGGCATACGTAACATAATAAAAGCATCTGCTAAACCTTGAATTCCTAATCCTACCGGACGGTGACGAACGTTAGAGTTTTCAGCCTCAATAACAGGATAGTAGTTACGATCAATAACAGTATCTAAGTTTCTGATTACTTTTTTAGTTACGTCAAATAATTTATTGTGATCAAAAAACTTGTTTCCGTTTTCATCTTCAGTAACAAACATTGGTATTGCTATTGATGCTAAATTACATACCGCTACCTCATCTTCGGCAGTATATTCCATAATTTCGGTACATAAATTTGAAGAACGAATAGTTCCTAAATTCTTTTGATTCGATTTACGGTTAGCAGCATCTTTATATAACATGTACGGTGTACCTGTTTCTATTTGCGATTCTAATATTTTCTCCCATAAATCACGTGCTTTTATGGTTTTTCTACCTTTTCCGGCAGCTTCGTAACTGGTGTATAAACGCTCAAATTCTTTTCCATGAGTGTCAAATAAATTAGGGCATTCATGAGGGCACATTAACGTCCAATCTGCATCTTGCTGAACACGCTCCATAAATAAATCAGAAATCCACATTGCGTAAAACAAATCACGCGCACGCATTTCTTCTTTACCGTGATTTTTCTTTAAATCTAAAAAGTCATAAATATCAGCATGCCAAGGCTCTAAATACATCGCAAAAGAACCTTTACGTTTTCCTCCTCCTTGATCTACATAACGTGCCGTATCATTAAATACTTTTAACATTGGTACAATTCCGTTTGAGGTACCATTGGTACCCGCAATATAACTTCCTGTTGCACGAATATTATGTAAAGACAAACCAATACCTCCGGCTGATTGTGAAATTTTAGCGGTTTGTTTTAGTGTATCGTAAATTCCCTCGATACTATCATCTTGCATTTGTAATAAGAAACAAGACGACATTTGTGGTTTTGGTGTACCTGCGTTAAATAATGTTGGCGTAGCATGGGTAAAATATTTTTTACTCATTAACTCGTATGTAGCAATTGCTTCGTCAATATCTTCTTTATGTATACCAATAGATACACGCATTAACATATGTTGTGGGCGCTCTACGATATTACCGTTAAGTTTTAATAAATATGAACGTTCTAAAGTTTTAAATCCAAAATAATCGTAATTAAAATCACGACTATAAATAATGGTAGAGTCTAATTTATCAGCATTTTTCATGATAATATCATAAACATCATCTGCTAATAAAGGTGATTTTTTTTCTGTACGTGGATTTACATATTCATATAAATCAACCATTGTTTCAGAAAACGATTTTTTAGTATTTTTATGTAAGTTAGATACGGCAATTCTTGCAGCTAATTTAGCATAATCTGGGTGAGCAGTGGTCATGGTTGCTGCAACCTCAGCTGCTAAATTATCTAATTCTGATGTGGTTACACCGTCATATAAACCTTCAATAACACGCATAGCTACTTTAACGGGATCAACAATATTGTTTAATCCGTAACACATTTTTCTAACCCTTGCTGTGATTTTATCGAACATCACAGGTTCTTTTCTACCGTCTCTTTTCGCTACATACATAATTATTAATTGGTTTTAATTTGATTTATAAAGTCACCGAAAACACTACGTTTTATAGTTTCTTTATGGTATTTATTTAATTGTTTTTGTTTCTGTTAAAGAAACATTATGGCGCTAAAGCAACAAATGCTTTAGCAAAATTTACCGCATGTAGGGGATTAGCAGTGGTGTTTTTCTTGTTTTTTAAAAGTCAGCATCGAAACTAATGTCTCCCGTACCACCTGATGATACTCCTGCTTTTTGATATTCTGAAACTCTTTTTTCAAAGAAATTTGTTTTTCCTTCTAATGAAATCATTTCCATAAAATCGAACGGATTAGTAGCATCGTACTCTTTATCGCATCCAAATTCTAATAATAATCTATCGGTTACATACTCTAAATACTGTGTCATTAATTTAGCATTCATACCAATTAAACTTACAGGCAAAGATTCTGTAATAAACTCTCTTTCAATATTTAAAGCATCTAAAATAATTTCACGAATACGACCTTTAGGTACTTTGTTTACCATGTGATGGTTGTGTAAGTGAACTGCAAAATCACAGTGCATCCCTTCATCGCGAGATATTAACTCATTAGAAAAAGTTAATCCTGGTAATAAACCTCTTTTCTTTAACCAAAAGATAGAACAAAACGAACCTGAAAAGAAAATACCTTCAACAGCTGCAAAAGCAATTAATCGTTCTGCAAAAGAGTCAGATTCTATCCATTTTAAAGCCCAATCTGCTTTTTTCTTAATGGCAGGAAAAACTTCAATAGCTTTAAATAAGTTATCTTTTTCTTCTTCGTTTTTTACGTAAGTATCTATTAATAAAGAATAGGTTTCTGAATGGATATTCTCCATCATGATTTGAAATCCGTAGAAAAATTTAGCTTCAGAATATTGAACTTCGTTTACAAAATTTTCTGCTAAATTTTCATTTACAATTCCATCAGAAGCTGCAAAAAAAGCTAAAATATGTTTGATAAAATAACGTTCATCGTCCGTTAATTTATTATTCCAATCATTTAAATCAGAATGCAAATCAATTTCTTCGGCAGTCCAAAAACAAGCTTGTTGCTTTTTATACCATTCCCATAAATCATTATGTTGGATTGGAAAAATTACAAATCTGTCTTTATTTTCTTGTAAAATTGGTTCAATAACTGCCATGTTTATTTTTTGCTAAATTTTATTCTTTTTTTTACCCTTATTGGAGAGAAACAAAGATTCAAAAAATTGCTAAAAACTGAAAGCTTTACTTATTCACAAATCCCTTGAAGTTTTCAACAAATTGAAAAAAACAAGCAAAACAACGTCATTTCAACAAAAGTATAAAACCCTTTAAAATAAGGATTTATAAAAATAAAATAAGCTTGCGTAGTGATAATCACTGAGTTTCTTATTTTAACTTTTTTGCATAAAAAAAGTGATGTTTTCACATCACTTTTTCAACGAATTTTAAAGGCTATTTTTCTACTTTTAAAACATCTTTTATAATTTGCTCTATTTGCTTTTTTGGTAATGCTCCGTTAGCCATTTGTGGTGCTTCATCAGCAGGACAAAATAACATTGATGGAATACTACGAATTCCGAAAGCTGCCGATAATTCTTGTTCTGCTTCGGTATCAATTTTATAAATATCAATCTTACCCGCGTACTCTTCACTTAATTGTTCTAAAACTGGAGCTAAAGCTTTACATGAGCCACACCAATCTGCATAAAAATCAATCAACGCTGGCTTATCTCCTTCAAATTTCCAGTCTTTATTTTCCTCAAAATTAAATACTTTTTTTAAAAAAGTTTCTTTCGTTAAATTTTCTGTCATTTTATTTATCTCATTATTTGGTGTAAATATAGTCGTTTTAATTGCTTAAAGTTTACAGTGCCTTTTTTGTTAAAAACATCTTAAAATCTACATTTATATTGTTTTTCTGCTAACTTTGAAAGAATTAACCAATTTTAATCATGAAAAAATTACTGCTTCCTATTCTTTGTGCAAGTACATTATTTATTGCTTGTAAAGAAGAAAATCAATCTAAAAAAGATATTTCTGTGAATTACCCCCAAACAACTAAAACTCCTGTTGTAGATGAATTTTTTGGCACAAAAGTAACCGATAATTATCGTTGGTTAGAAGACGATCGTAGCCCCGAAACCGAAGCTTGGGTAAAGGCCGAAAATGAAGTTACTTTTGATTATTTAAGTAAAATACCTTATCGTGAGCAACTTAAAAATCGATTATCTGAACTATGGAATTATGAAAAATTAGGAACTCCTTTTAAAGAAGGTGATTATACTTATTTTTATAAAAATGATGGTTTACAAAATCAATATGTTGTTTACAGACAAAAAGAAGGTGGCGAACCAGAAGTGTTTTTAGATCCTAATAATTTTTCTGAAGACGGAACCACCTCTTTAAGTACCTTAAGTTTTTCTGAAGATGGTAAAACTGCCGCTTATGCAATTTCTGAAGGAGGTAGCGATTGGCGTAAAATTATAGTAATTGATGCCGAATCTAAAAACATTAAAGAAGATACGTTAGTTGATGTAAAATTCTCTGGAATTTCTTGGTACAAAAACGAAGGTTTTTACTACTCTAGCTACGATAAACCTAAAGGAAGTGAGTTGTCTGCAAAAACAGATCAACACAAATTATATTATCATAAGTTAGGAACTTCACAAAAAAATGATCCTGTTATTTTTGGTGAAACTCCAGCAGAAAAACATCGTTATGTTGGCGGTTATTTAACTGAAGATAATAAGTATTTAATTATATCAGCTTCAGTTTCTACTTCAGGAAACAAATTATTTCTTAAAGATTTAGCAACTCCAAATAGTAAATTAGTTACTGTTTTAGATAATGTTAAAAGTGATACTTATGTGATAGACAGTAGAGGTAGTAAATTGTATTTAGCAACGAACTTAAATGCGCCAAATCAAAAAGTAGTAACTGTTGATGCTTCGAATCCAACCCCAGAAAACTGGAAAGATTTTATTGCCGAAACAGAAAACGTATTATCTCCATCTACCGGAGCCGGATACTTTTTTGCAAAATATATGGTAGATGCAGTTTCGAAAGTAATGCAATACGATTTTGATGGAAAATTAATTAGAGAAATTAAACTTCCAGGAGTAGGTTCTGCTGGTGGTTTTGGTGGAAAAACAAATGCTAGCGAATTGTATTTTTCATTTACAAATTACAGCACTCCAAATTCTTCTTATAAATTTAATCCGAAAGACGGAACCTATGCTTCTTATTGGAAACCTTCAATCGATTTTAATTCGGATGGATATGAGAGTAAACAAGTTTTTTATGCATCAAAAGACGGTACAAAAGTTCCGATGATTATCACCTATAAAAAAGGAGTAAAATTAAACGGAAAAAATCCAACTATTTTATATGGTTACGGTGGTTTTAATGTGAGTTTAACACCAAGTTTTAGTATTGCAAATGCTGTTTGGATGGAACAAGGTGGTGTTTATGCCGTTCCTAACTTACGTGGCGGTGGAGAATACGGTAAAAAATGGCACGATGCCGGCACACAATTAAAAAAACAAAATGTTTTTGACGATTTTATTGCTGCCGCAGAATATTTAATCAAAGAAAAATATACCTCATCAGATTTTCTTGCCGTTCGTGGAGGTTCTAACGGAGGTTTATTAGTAGGGGCAACTATGACACAAAGACCCGATTTAATGAAAGTAGCTTTACCTGCCGTAGGTGTTTTAGATATGTTACGTTACCATACCTTTACTGCTGGTGCAGGATGGGCCTACGATTACGGAACGGCAGAACAAAGCAAAGAAATGTTTGATTATTTAAAAGGATATTCGCCAGTACACAATGTAAAAAAAGGTGTTTCATATCCAGCAACTATGGTAACTACTGGAGATCATGATGATCGTGTGGTGCCAGCACATAGTTTTAAATTTGCTGCCGAATTACAAGACAAGCAAACAGGTAACAATCCTACTTTAATTAGAATTGAAACCAATGCAGGGCACGGAGCAGGAACACCTGTGGCAAAAACTATTGAACAATATTCAGATATCTTCGGATTTACACTTTATAACATGGGCTTTGAGCAATTACCAAATCCATCAGAAAGTAAAATCAAAAGTTAAAAACTGTAACGTTTTTACAAAAAATGTACTCATACAAAAATCAATCTAAATTAAACACAATGAAAATCATTAAAAAAGCCCTTTTTGTTTCAGCTATTACAGCCGGAATGATTGCTTGTAAAACTGACAAGCCTGCTGAAAAACCAGCGGGAATTGTTTTAGAAAACATGGATACATCTGTAAAACCTGCAGATGATTTTTTTAGACACGTAAATGGTGCCTGGTTAGACAAAACAGAAATTCCTGCCGATAGAACTTCTTGGGGTGGTTTTGGTGAATTACGTAAAAAAACGGATGCAGATGTATTAGAAATTTTAAACACCGCTATTCAAGAAAGAAATTTCCCGAAAGTAAAAGATGCTGAAGGAAACGAAATAGATTCTGATCAAGAAAAAGCAGTAAACTATTATGAAACCATAATGGATACTGTAGCTAGAAATAAACAAGGTATTGAGCCAATAAAACCATTTTTAGCAAAAATTGACGAAATAAAATCTAAAAAAGATGTTGAAACTTATATTACAAACATGGCTCCTTATGGTGGCGGTGGATTTTATGGTTTTGGTGTATATAACGATTTAAAAAATAGTAGTCAATATGCTGGTTATATGGGCGGTGGTAGTTTAGGATTATCTCGTGATTACTATGTAGATGCAAAAGTAGCTGACAAATTGGTAAAATACCAAGAGTTTGTTGCCAAATCTTTAATGGCTTTTGGTGATGATGAAGCAACTGCTAAAAAGAACGCTGCTACCATTGTTGCTTTCGAAAAAAGTTTAGCAGAACCAATGATGACTAAAGAAGAGCGTAGAGATACTCGTAAAATGTACAACCCAATGACGGTTGTAGAATTATCTGAATTAGTTCCTGTAATTGATTGGAATGCACATTTAAAAGGAATTGGAGTTAACGATATTGATAAAGTAATTGTTACCGATCTTGGTTACTTTAAAGCGTTAAACGGAATTTTAGAAGCTCGCTCTGTTGAAGATATTAAATTATTATTACGTTGGAATACCATTAACGGATCTTTAGGCGTTTTAACAACCGATTTAGAAAAAGCTAACTGGGATTTTTACAGCAAAGAAATGCGTGGAGCAAAACAACAACGTCCAAGAAACGAACGTGCTTTAGGTAACTTAAATGGTGCTGTTGGTGAAGCTTTAGGTAAGCTGTATGTTGAAAAAATGTTTCCACCAGAAGCAAAAGCAAAGGCAAAAGAAATGATTGACAATGTAATGTTAGGTTTCGAAAAGCGTATTGCACAATTGCCTTGGATGAGTGCTGAAACGAAAGAAAAAGCATTAGAAAAATTACACAAATTAACGGTTAAAATTGCTTATCCTGATGTTTGGAAAGATTACTCTGAATTACAAGTAAAAGGGTTAAATAATGGTGGTTCTTATTTTGAAAACGCTAAAAACGTTACGAAGTGGAACTATAACAAAAACATGGAAAAATTAGGAAAAGCAGTAGACAGAACAGAATGGGGAATGTCTCCTCAAACTGTAAATGCTTACTTTAATCCAGTAAACAACGAAATCGTTTTTCCAGCGGCAATTTTACAACCTCCTTTTTACGATTATAAAGCTGACGAAGCTGTAAATTATGGTGGTATCGGAGCTGTGATTGGTCACGAAATTTCTCATAGTTTTGATGATTCTGGTGCGCGTTTCGACGGTGACGGAAACCTTAAAAACTGGTGGACTGAACAAGATTCAGAAAAATTTGCTGTAATTGGTAAACAATTAGTAAAACAATACAGCGATATTATTGCTATTGATAGCATGCACTTAAATGGTGAATTTACTTTAGGTGAAAACATTGGTGATTTAGGTGGTGTACAAGCTGCTTACGAAGGTTTACAAATTTTCTTAGAAAAGAACGGAAAGCCTGCAGATATTGATGGTTATACAGCAAACCAACGTTTTTTCCTTTCTTGGGGAACAATTTGGAGAACTAAAATGCGTGATGAAGCATTAAAAAACTTAATCATGACAAACACACACGCTCCTGGAATGTACCGTGCATATATGCCACTTAAAAACGTAGATGCTTTCTATGAAGCGTTTAGCGTAAAAGAAGGTGATAAAATGTACTTAAAACCAGAAGACAGAGTTAGAATTTGGTAAACACACAGTGTTTTTTGTAATAATTCTCTTTGCGGAGAATTTGTACAAACCATATCATAGAAAACCGATGCAGCAATGTATCGGTTTTTTTTATTCCTATCACCTCGAGTGATTTTTAAGGAACCAAAAAATTGTATTTAGAAGCTGGGCGTTACCGTAAACGGTCGCGCTTTCACTACTCGCTTTTTTTTCGTGCCTCAAAAAAGAGCTCAAACAAACCGTTCAATCGCTAACGCAAAAAACAATAGAAACTCTATTTTTGCAAGTATGTTACATGTAAACAACATTTCATACAGCTATACAAACAAAAGTAAAACCTTGCAAAACATTAATTTTTCCTTAAAAAAAGGAGAACACTTATGTATTATGGGCGAAAGTGGCTGCGGTAAATCAACCTTATTAAAAATAATTTATGGCTTATTAGATGTTGATAATGGTAGTTTATTTTGGGAGGATTTTAAAATTTTAGGCCCCAAACATCATTTAGTTCCTGGGGTAGAGTTTTTTAAATACGTAGCTCAAGATTTCGACTTAATGCCATTTACATCTGTAAGTGAAAATATTAAAAAATTCTTATCTCGTTTTTATCCAGAAGAAGCAGAAAAAAGAACTCAAGAACTTCTTAATGTGATTCAAATGACTGACTTTGCCAACATCAAAGTAAAAAATTTAAGTGGCGGTCAACAACAACGTGTTGCCATTGCAAGAGCTTTAGCTAAAGAACCCGAATTATTATTACTAGATGAACCTTTTAGCCAGATAGATAATTTTAAAAAAAATGCATTGCGCAGAAATTTATTTAACTATTTAAAAGAAAAAAATATAGCTTGTATTGTAGCCACTCACGATGGTAATGATGCGCTTTCTTTTGCTGATAAAATGATTGTTATTAAAGATCATCAAATAATTGCTAATGACACTCCAAAAAACCTGTATCAAAATCCGAAGTTAACCTATATCGCGTCTTTATTTGATGATGTAAACGACCTCGTAATAGCCAGTAAACGTGTTTTATTATATCCACATCAAATTAAAATTGTTGAAAAATCAGCTATAAAAGCTACCGTTTTAAAAGCTTATTTTAAAGGACATTATTGGCTTATTGAAGTAAATTATAATAATCAATCGCTCTTTTTAAATCATCCATCAACCATAGAACTAAAAAAAACAGTTTCACTAAAATTTAGCAAAACTGTTTAAACCAATAATAACTATCTCTTAATTATTACTTAACTATTAAAAAAATACACTTTTACCAATACAGGCAAAAGTGCATTCTGTAATTTCCTTTTCTATGAAGGGTATAGCAACCTTTCCTTGCATTAAAAACAAGTAGCTTGTATTTTACCCTACTTAAAACATTAAAAAATACTTTTTATTATTTGTTTACTATTGTTAAACGTAAAAGTGTCTCCTACATTTTTACCTAATAACATGCTCCCTATTGGCGAAGAAACAGACACTGCATAATATGTTTGATTATTAACCATTAATTTACCTGAACTAACACTTAAAAAAAAACATGCTTGCGTAGTTTTAATTACGCTACCCAAATGTGCCATATTAGAAACGCTCGTTAAATTAATTTTAGACAAGGTTTCTTTCATTTTTACAATTCCGTGAAGTTGCTGGCCAGCTTTTTCCATTTCTAATTGTAACATTGCTCTACCTGTTTCATGCTTGTCACCAGCCGAACTTTTGGTTTCTGACTGCAATGCTTTTTGGTTTGAAGAAATTATTTCTTCAATCGTTTGTAAACGTTTATTTACATCCGTTTTACAAAGCTGATATAGTTCTTCTTTTATATTCATAACAAATCTGCTAATTCTTTACCTACCAAAGAGCCAATGGCAACTCCCATTCCGCCTAAACGAACTCCGCAAAACACGTTATTTGATAGTTGTTTTACAATTGCTTTTTTCTGATTTCCAACTCCCATAATACCGCTCCAACAATAATCAATTTCAAAAGTTGTGTTTGGTAAAATTGTAGTTTTTAAAATTTCTTTTAATTGATGCTGAATAATTTCTGTTTCACCAAATTCAGTAGTTTCTTCGGTTTTAAAATCGAGATTTCTTCCGCCGCCAAACAAAATTCTGTCATCAATATTTCTAAAATAATAATAGCCTTTATCTAAATGAAATGTACCTTTTATATGTAAATTTTTAATTGGCTTAGTAATCAATACCTGTGCTCTTGCAGGTTTAACATCTTCATTTAATAATTGTTTTGCAAAACCATTGGTAGCAATAAGTATTTTGTTAGTGTAAAAATCTAACCGGTTGGTTTTTACATGAATTTTATCGTGAATTTCTTCAAATTTATCAACCTGAATATTATTAACAATTTGGATTCCTAATGATTGTACTTTTTGTAACAACTGTAACATCATTTTACCAGTATCTATCTGTCCTTCAAACTGATTTGTAATATAATTTTTATGAATATTTTTAAAGTTAAAAACGTTAGCATCAACCGAAAAAACATCCGAAGAAAAAAGAGGTTTTAATAATTGATTAATCTTCTTTTTTTCAGCCAAACATTCTTGGTAAAAATCAGCATCATTAAATAATTCGTATCCTTTATTTTGTTGAAAATCGATGTTTTTATCACCTAAATTCTTACGAAGTAATTGTAATCCGTTCCAACGTTTTTCTACCAAATTATAAACTTCTTGTTCGGTATGTGATTTTAAATCATCTATCAATTCCGATAAACTACCAAAACATGCAAAACCAGCATTTTTGGTACTTGCGCCTTGTGGTAACATTCCTTTTTCTAAAATTAATATTTTAGCTTTCGGATGTTTGTTTTTTAATGCCAAAGCACAATTTAAACCCACAATTCCGCTACCTACAATGGTAAAATCTATATTAGTAAACCATTCTTTTAACTCCCAATAACTGTAATTCAACATCTTAAAATATAAATATATTTGTACCTTGGCACACTACTTGAATACCTAAATTTAAACAATAAAAAGTAATATTATGAAATTATTCGGAATCTTAATTTTAGCGTTAGGTATAACACAGTGTGCAAGCACAAAATTAAATACAAATCCTCCTTTTACTATAAAAAAAGCATCGTACAAACATATTACTGGTGGTTTACCAGGTAACAGTACCTTAAATTTAATGATTGAATTTACAGCGACAAAAACTGTAGATTTTGAACAAGTTTATTTTAAAAATAGAGTTATTACTCCTGTTATTGAACAAAAACAAGGTAAAAATTATATAGCTGCACGTTATAAAACCTCAACCGGAAGAGATAGAAAAGATTTAAGCTTAAACGCAGATCCAAAAAAAGAGTTTGGCAATACCACCAAAAGTAATGTAAAAATTCCTTTTGAATTAAAAGAAAATGAAGCACTAATTACTTATAAAGTAAACGGTAAAACACAATATTACAAAATTGAAAATATTAAAAAAGAAAAACGAGTTTTTATGCCCTCTGTAAAACCTCGTAACTAATAAAAGCCGCCTCTAATGAGGTGTTTTTTGTTTTTGGCACACAATTTGACAATAACTTAGTATAAATAAAAAGTAAACGCTTATGAAATCTATAAAACTACTATTAGTATGCATTATAGCAAGTATAACATTAATATCTTGTGATGATAAAGATGATTTTTCATTAAATCAATATATATCTAGTTACGATTTATGGTATATAGATTACCACAGAACTACCGGTACTGCTGATGTTCCTTTTTTATCAAAAGCATTTACTGTATCTTTTTTAAACGGAACCATGTACGCAAACAACAATATTGTTGATATTGGTAAAACAGGAAATGGTTTAGGGGTAGCCGTGGGTTATTACGACACTTTTAAAACGGTTTTAGAAACCGATCATGATATTGATGGTTTTTATGATTTTGAGGTGGTGCAAATAGCTGAAGATGAAATTAGAATTGATGATTTATCGCAAAACGTAAGCTATTATTTAATTGGATATCAAAGAAGTAATTTTGATTACGATAAACTTTTTTACGAAAACATTGAGTACTTTTTACAAGAATATGTTGCTTGGGAAAGAACAGATGCCACTGGTGGTACACCAAATGTTTTTGATGATGAACATTTTTTACAATTTACACCCGAAAATGATGTAACATTTTATTCATCGCACGATGCTTTTGGTACAAATATTGATTATATAAATTGGGATTATGTAGGCGGATATGAAGTTGCCAATATTAGAGGATATGATGATTTAAAATATTTAACACTTAATTATGATGGTGGCGATACTGAAAGGTTTGAATTAAGCGTTATAAATGATGAAAAGGTACAACTGTATCACCTAAGTTCTAATACAACGTATACTTTTTCTGGTAGAGGATTTATACAATATTTAAAAAACGAAAACAAAACTACCGCAAAACCTACTGTAAGGAATAGTGGAAGAAAACGTACTAAAGTACAACGTAAAACCGTTGACAGAAAATATTTAAAATAAGTTTGGTTAGTTGATTTTTGGTTGGGGTAGTAGCCAACTAAAAAGAACCGCTCTAGCAATAGAGCGGTTTTTATTTTTTATAATATTCACTTTACATAAAATATTTTACCTTTATAAAAAACATAAAACATGCAACAAACCGCTTTAATTACTGGCGCAACTTCGGGTATTGGTAAAGCAACTGCTATATTATTTGCTAAAAATAATATCAACCTTATTATCTGCGGAAGACGTGCAGAAAAATTACAAGAACTTCAACAACAACTATCCGCCTTAACAAAAGTACATACCTTACAATTTGATGTTCGTTATAAAAACGAAGTACAACAAGCCATTGGTAATTTACCTGATGAATTTAAGCAGATTGATATTTTGATTAACAATGCTGGTAATGCCCACGGATTAAGTAGTATTCAAGACGGAAGTATTGATGATTGGGATGCTATGATTGATGGAAATGTAAAAGGATTATTATATGTTTCAAAAGCCATCATACCACAAATGGTTGATAGAAACAACGGATTTATATTAAACATCGGATCTATTGCTGGTAAAGACGTGTATCCAAACGGAAATGTATATTGTGCCTCTAAATTTGCTGTAAACGCTTTAAATAAAGGAATGCGTATTGATTTAAACAAACATAATATTAGAGTTTCTGCAATTCATCCAGGATTGGTAGAAACCGAGTTTTCAGATGTTCGTTTTAAAGGAGATACCGAGAGAGCAAAAACCGTGTATCAAGGTTACAAAGCCTTACAACCCGAAGATATTGCTGATATTATTTACTTTGTGGTTAGCAGACCTTACCACGTAAATATTGAAGATTTAGTGGTGTATCCTACCGCACAAGCTACCGCAAATATTATCAACAAAAACTTTTAAATTTTGGTTAACAAACGGCTTTTAATTAAAAACTTACTTTCTCATAACGATGAAAATAGTTTTTATGATAAAAAACAAAAACTATCCTTAAACTCTAAAGAAGGAAAAGCTAAGTTTATAAAACACGTTTGTGCCTTATCTAACTCAAATCCTACGAATAATTCGTACATTATTATTGGGGTTGAGGACGCAGAAAATAAAATTTTAGGAGTTGATTTTTATGATGATAGTAAAATTCAAAACCTCGTAAATGCGTATTTAAAAAATCCGCCAAAAATTGAATATGAAAACGTTCCTTTTCCACGCCTACCAAGACATAAAGTTATCGGATTGGTTACAATTTATCCTAAAAATAAAGTTACTTCACTTTTAAAAAATATATGGAAATATAAAAACGGAACTGTTTTTTTTCGAAGAGGAAGTAATTCTATGCCTTCAGAAAATAATTTTATTTTAAATAATGTAAATACTGATATTGTTAAAGCTATTGAAAAAAATGCCCAAAACAATATAAAACTAACACTCGATGGTGTTTTTGATTTTATCAACAATCATAAACCAGAATATCATCCGCAATACAAAGTATTTAACGAACAATTTGTGCTTTGTTGGGCAGGAAAAAAGAAATTAATTAACGATGAAATATTTTATACTCGAGTAGATATTGAATTGATAAACGAACAAGTACGTTTGTTTTTTTCTGCCTTAGATGATGTGCAAATTAACTACAACGAACAGTCGTTTATAATTACTGAATACATCGTTTTAGGAATTGATAAAACTCAAAAACATTATCCGTTAGAAAAAACAATTATTAATTTTAAAGACAACGGAAAACATGATATTGTTACCGAATTTTTATTTGAAGCACCCATGTATAATGCTGTCGCTTTAAATCATATTTACGATAATAACAATGCTATTGTTACCAAAATAACAAGTAAAATACCACTTTCGGTAACCGAACATGAAGATGTTTATAAACTACCTACTTCCTACTTAATTTGTTATTTAAACGGATTTTTAGAGGCACCTGAACAACTAAAAAAAGCAAAAAACTACATTAAAAATTTAGATGATAAATCTACCTATATTAAATACAAAGAAGCAATGCGCGTTTTGCGTAAAGTGAAATATAATTAAAACCTCGTACGAATGGTTTTTAAACTAGCTTCAATGGTTTTTGTTGAAGCTCCTGAAACTCCATACAATACAGCATATCGTTTCCATTGATTAGTAACTTCTTTTATTTCATCTATAATTATCTTTGCTTTTTTTATTGATAATGCACTTGCCAACTCTAATAATTCTTTCTTTCCTGGATCTACATAATTTTTAGCACAAGATGTACTGTGATACCCTTGTGAAGAAGATGAAAAAGTTAAATCGTAAGCTGGCGCTAGTGACCATTCTCCTTCAGCATTCATTAAAAAAGCAAAATTTTTAGAATGATCGTCTCGATTATGTACTAAAATATTAAAAACAGCCCTACGGAACATTTGTTCAGCAGCTTGTGCGTTATTTGTTAACTTCTTTGCTTGGTAAATTAAATTCCCATAATCTATGGTACTATGCTCGTAATCATCATTTAGAAGTCCTGCAGCTGATAACATATGAAGTTTATCATTTCCTATACGGTCAAATCGTTTGGTTCCAAAATAACTATTTCCAGAATTACTAGTAAACACTCTGCATTCAGACATTTCAATTCCTGAATCTAAGGCCATTTTATAATAAGCAAACTCTATATTGGCGATATCTTTCGAATCTACATCCGCAGCAAATTTAATAATCCAATGCTCATATTCTTCCGGAAGATTAGCCACACCACTAATGAGTGAATCTGTCTTCGGATTATATCCTGCATAAATTTTTGGTCGTGCTCCACCTGGGCTACCTCCTCTTCCAAACATATCATCAATTACAGTACTACTCTCTCCACTAAGTACCTCAGAAATATTATTGTTTAGTGTATCTAGATTAATTTTTATAGCCTCTTGCTCTAACACTACACTTGGTCTGTACTGTAGTGCACCCATACTATTATTCCCTGCAAATGTTAAATGATCTAACGCATTAAGAGATTCAATAGCAATTCGATCTGTACTAAGGCGTTTCTTTATTAACAAATATCCCCAAGCATCTGGTAAAGAATCAGCAAACACACCAAAAAGACCATTAAATGGTTTTTTTTGGGTTGTTTGAGGAGTATCATTAAACATTAATTGATTAGGAGACAGATTTTTTCCTACTTCTAAATAAGCATCACTATATTTAAATAATATATCTCTACCATCTAAAACAAGCTCACCAATAAGTTCTTCTTCTTTAGAAAACTGTATGTATACATTAAGTTTAGTTGTTGCCATAGTTAATAATTAAATAACTCTTTTTTCCGTTTCATATCACTTGGCAGTAATATTGATTCAAAATCTGTTAAACGTTTAAGTGTTTCGCAAATTTTTAAAAGTGATTCTAGAGAAATGACACCTGTTGATTCAAATTTTCGAACACTAGCGTAAGATACTCCTGATCTTTCTGATAATTCCTTCTGAGACATTTTTTCTTGTTTCCTTAAAACTCTGGCTCTTTTTGATAAAAGAATCATTATTTCTTTAGGCGATTTTTCATCTCCATATCCCCACATATCGTACTCTTAGTTTAGAATACTAATATAACAACTATATTTTAAAAACTGCTACTATAATAGCTTTTTTTAATGACATACAGTAAATATCGCTACTATAATAGCAATTAATTTAATTTTTTATGTAAAAAACAACACCTTTTGAGTGTTGTTTTTTTATAACCATTTGTGCAAAATAATTTCGTTTTATTACTCTTTACTCATTTCAAAAATTAGTTCTCCTCCGTTTATAATATCAGTATGAGAAAGTACATTATCTGTTATTTTCTTACCGTTTATTGTTATACTTTTTACAAATACGTTTTCTTTACTTTGATTTTGAGCCGTAATTTTTAAGGTCTTTCCATTTTCTAAATAAATAGTAGCTTCTTTAATATTCGGACTTCCAATTGCATAATTTGACGACCCTGGCGTTACAGGATAAAAACCTAAACTACTAAATATATACCAAGCACTCATTTGACCTGCATCGTCATTACCACACAAACCATCAACAGTATCTCCGTACATGGTATCCATAATCATACGAACTCTTTGCTGTGTTTTTTTAGGATGTCCGGTCCAATTATATAAATACGGAATGTGATGTCCTGGCTCGTTACCATGCACATAGTTTCCTATAATTCCGTCGCGAGTAATATCTTCATGATTTGAAATATATTTATCAGCTATTTCAGTAGTAAATAATTCGTCTAGTTGCTTACTAAATTTTTCTTTACCTCCCATCATTTCAATCATTTTATCAATGTTTTGCGGAACATACAATCCGTAATTCCATGCATTTCCTTCAATAAAACCTTGTCCGTGCGTATCCATTGGATCAAAGTTTTTTCTAAAAGTACCATCTGATAACTTAGGTCGCATAAATCCGATTGTTGGATCGTACACATTTTTATAATAGGTTGATCTTGTTAAATACTCTTTTTCTACCTCAGCATTTCCTACTTTTTTGGCAATTTGAGCAATACACCAATCGTTGTAAGCATATTCTAGTGTTTTTGATACTGATGAGTGGCTTTTGTCTTCTGGAACATATTTATAATCAATATAATCTCCAATACCATCAAAATAACGAACAGTGGCTGTGTTTGTTGATGCTTTAAGTGCGTGATTCACATCAAAATCTCCTACATTTTTTGCTAATGCATCTGCAATAACTGAAGTTGCATGATACCCAATCATACACCAGTTTTCGTTGGCATAATGACTCCAAATTGGTAACATATTATGCACACTTTGATCGTGATGTGCTAACATCGATTTTATCATGTCGTTGTTTCGCTTTGGTTGTGTTATATTGTATAATGGATGTAATGCGCGGTATGTATCCCAAAGAGAAAATATCGTATAATTAGTAAAACCATCAGAAGTATGTATGTTTTGGTCTAACCCTCTGTATTTTCCATCAACATCTTCGTATAAAATAGGTGATAAATTAGTGTGATATAAAGCGGTATAAAAAGTAGTTTTATCTTTTTCAGAAATTGTTTCTACATCAATTTTACCCAATTCATTATTCCATTTATCTTTTGTTTCTTGTACTGTTTTATTAAAATTCCAATGCGGAATTTCTTGTTTTAAATTGTTTAAAGCTCCATTTGTACTTACTGGTGATAAGGCAAATTTTACATTTATTTTTTCACCTTCTTCTGTATCAAAATTAAAATAAGCTCTTATATCTTTTCCTGCCATTTCAGGAAAGTTTTCGTTTTGTTTAAAACGTCTGTAAAATCCATCATACGTTTCTTTATTGTATTTTTTATGACCATAACTTTTAAATGGTTTAGAAAATTCCATCGCAAAAAACACTTTTTTTGTTCTTGCCCACCCTTTTGTTTGTCTGTAACCTGTTATTAAACTATCATTTTCTACACGAATAAATGTCCATACATTTTTATTATCATGATGATAGATATTGTACACTAAATCTAAAATAATATGAGAATCGTTAGATTTAGGAAATGTATATTGATGAAAACCAACACGCTCGCTAGCTGTTAATTCAGCTTTTATATTGTAACTATCTAAATTAACTTTATAATAACCTGGAGATGCTTTTTCAGTATCATGTGAAAACCTTGAATAAAATCCTTTTGTACCTTCTTTTGTTTTTAACGGATCTAATGTTAATTTTCCTGTAGTTGGCATTACCAAAAAATCACCTAAATCGGCATGTCCTGTTCCGCTAAAATTAGTATGGGCAAAACCTATAATTGTTGAATCTTTATGTTGATAACCCGCACAGTATTCATATGTTTTACTATTGTAGCTACCGTTTTTATTAAACATAACTTCAAAATTAGTTTGCGGACTTAACTGTACCATTCCAAAAGGAGCAGTTGCTCCAGGAAAAACATGTCCCATTTTACTAGTTCCAATTAAAGGATTTACATGTTTTGTAAAATCTTTTTTTTGCCTTTGATGTGTTACTTTTTCTTTTTGCCCTTGTTTACAACTAAACATCAATAAACACAAATTAACAACTAATAAAAATGATATTATTTTTTTCATAATATTCAATAAAAATATATTTATACTGCTAAAAAAATAAAAAAAACTTAAAATAACAGCTTAAAAATATTATAAGTTTAAAAAAATAAAAAAAATAACATTTTTTGTATAAATGTTTAATTTTAAACTATAAGTAATTAAAAACAAAACAACCTGTTAAAAATCAGTGATTTAAGATAAAATTAAGAAATAATGCTAAATATATGTTAAGTCTATAATTTTACTGAAACATTTTTTTTAAACAAGCGTCTCTTAGGTATAACTTAATCTTTGAAAAACTTAACATTATGAAAAAATTTGTATTTACTGCCTTAGCAATCGCTTTATCTTTTGGAACTATAACTGCATCTGAATTAAACGAAAAAACACCTTTAACCACTATAAAATATACTGTTAAAGTAAGTGCTTTTTGTAAATTAATTAAAGAAGGAAACTACGATGCTGTAAAAGGATTAATTGAAAACGGAACAAATATTAATAGAAAGTCTACAGGGTTAACTCCGCTAATGTTTGCTGCAAGATATAATAGAGCAAATATTGCTAAACTTTTAATTAGCAAAGGAGCTAAACTAAAAACAAAATCAGAAAAAGGATATACAGCATTACAATATGCAAAAATGTCTAAAGCTGATGCTTCTTATAAAATTATTGCTGATGCTTTAAAAAAATAAGTCCTCCTAATTTTATATAAAAAAAGGGATATCAATAGTATTGATATCCCTTTTTATTTTAACTTATATTTTTTCTATAAATCGAACTTAATTCCCTGTGCCAAAGGAAGTTCGTCAGAATAATTTACCGTATTAGTTTGACGGCGCATATATACTTTCCAAGCATCAGACCCAGACTCACGTCCACCACCAGTTTCTTTTTCACCACCAAAAGCACCACCAATTTCAGCACCAGAGGTACCGATATTTACATTTGCAATACCACAATCAGAACCAGCATATGATAAAAACTTTTCAGCTTCTTTCATTTCGTTTGTCATAATTGCTGATGATAATCCTTGTGCAACTCCGTTTTGTTTATCAATTGCATTTTCTACTTCTCCAGAATATTTCATTAAGTATAAAATTGGTGCAAAAGTTTCGTGCTGTACAATTTCAAAATGATTTTCTGCTTCAATAATAGCTGGTTTTACGTAACATCCGCTTTCGTATCCTTCGCCAGTTAAAACACCACCTTCAACTAAAACATTTCCGCCTTCAGCTTTTGCTTTTTCAATGGCAGCTAAATATGTATTTACAGAATCGTGATCAATTAACGGCCCAATATGATTTTTTTCATCTAAAGGATTTCCAATCGTTAATTGCCCGTAAGCACCAACAATTGCATCACGTACTTTATCGTAAACCGATTCGTGAATAATTAATCTACGAGTAGAAGTACAACGTTGTCCACAAGTTCCAACTGCACCAAATACAGCACCAGGAACTACTACTTTTAAATCGGCAGTTGGTGTAATAATAATTGCATTGTTACCACCTAACTCTAATAAAGATTTTCCGAAACGCTGTGCAACTGTTGCTCCAACAATACGTCCCATTCTTGTAGATCCTGTAGCAGAAACTAAAGGAATACGAGAATCTGTTGTCATCATTTCACCAACTTTATAATCTCCATTAATAATAGAAGAAATTCCTTCTGGTAAGTTGTTTTCTTTTAAAATATCAGCAATAATATTTTGACAAGCAACAGAACATAAAGGAGCTTTTTCACTAGCTTTCCAAACACAAACATCACCACAAATCCAAGCTAAAGCTGTATTCCAAGCCCAAACCGCAACAGGAAAATTAAATGCAGATATAATACCAACAACACCAATTGGGTGCCATTGCTCTCGCATTACGTGTCCTGGACGTTCAGACGGAATTGTTTGTCCGTTTAACTGACGTGATAATCCTACAGCAAAATCACAAATGTCAATCATTTCTTGAACTTCTCCGTAACCTTCTTGTAAAGATTTACCCATTTCGTAAGAAACTAATTTACCTAACGGCTCTTTTAAATCTCTTAATTTATTACCAAACTGACGTACAATTTCTCCTCTTTGTGGAGCAGGCATATTTCTAAAAGATAAAAAAGCTTCAGTTGCCGTTTTCATTACCTTCTCATAATCATCCTTAGTAGTGGTGGTTACTTTACCAATTAAAGCACCATCCGTTGGTGAGTAAGAAGAAATAGTTTCTCCATTACCAAAGTTATTAGAACCTGTTGAAGTTCCATCATTTATGTCTTTTAATCCTAAAGTTGCTAATGCCTCTTTTATACCAAAATCTGCCATTTTATATTGTCCTTTTAGTTGTTTAACTTTTAAAGTTCAAAACTACGAATAATTTTACAAATTACTATTTTAAACAAAAACAATACTATTTGTTTAAAAACAAACAATATGTATTGATTTATAAAGTTGATTTAATTTTAAAAATTATCAAAGATTAAAGTACTTTTGTTGGTATAATGCAAAACACTATTTTTAACATACAATCCTCAAAAGACTTTAACAATGCTGCCTTAAATGTTTTTAAACATCAATTTAAAAACAATAAAGTATATCGTTCTTTTTGTGATTTACTGTACGTTCATCCTTCAGATGTAAAAACTATTGAAGAAATTCCGTTTTTACCCATTCAGTTTTTTAAAACAAAAAAAATACTTTCTTCTTCGGATCAAATTAAAGAAACATTTACAAGTTCTGGTACTACCGGAAGCCTTACAAGTAAACATTTTGTAACGGATTTGTCGTGGTACGAAAACAGTTACTTAAAAGGATTTAATCATTTTTATGGAAACATTGAAGACTATGTTGTTTTAGCATTATTACCAAATTATTTAGAACGAAAAGGATCTTCATTAGTTTATATGGTGGATGATTTAATTAAAAAATCGAACCATTCTGATAGCGGATTTTACCTAAACAATTTAAACGAATTGGCTAAAAAACTTGTGCAATTAGATGCACAAGGAAAAAAAGTTTTACTAATTGGAGTTTCTTTTGCCTTGTTAGATTTAATTGAAATACATCAATTTCAATTAAAAAACACCGTAATTATGGAAACTGGTGGAATGAAAGGACGCAGAAAAGAATTGATAAGAAGTGAACTACATGCCATTTTAAGTAAAGGTTTTGGTATTGATAAAATTCACTCAGAATATGGTATGACTGAACTTTTAAGTCAAGCATATTCAACAGGAAATGGGCTTTTTAATTGCCCTCCGTGGATGCAAATTTTAACACGCGATACCGAAGATGCTTTAACTATTTTGCCCAAAGGAAAATCGGGCGGAATAAATATTATCGATCTAGCAAATTACAATTCTTGTTCATTTATTGCTACGCAAGATTTAGGAAAAGTGCATCAAAATAATGAAATAGAAATTATTGGTCGTTTTGATAATTCTGATATTCGAGGCTGTAATTTAATGGTACTCTAAAAAATTTGTAAGCTTTTAAAATGTTTATCGACTTTTGTATAAACTAAACTATTATGAAAAACTTTTTACTCCTTTTATTTTTAAGTACGACCGCTAATTTTTTCGCGCAAAAAATAGATTATAATACTAAAAAAGGCTTCATTGCCGAAGGTTACGACGTAGTTGCTTATTTTGTAGATAAAAAGCCTATAGCAGGTAAAAAGAAATTTTTAACTACATATGATGGTGTAAAATTAAAATTTTCATCAGCAAAAAACTTAACTACTTTTAACGAAAATCCAACTAAATATATGCCTCAATATGGCGGTTATTGTGCGTATGCTATTGCTGCCAAAAAAAACAAAATGTATATAGATGCTGAAGCTTATGAAATTAGAAATGGGAAACTGTATTTGTTTTATACCTCTTGGTTTTCGAGTGCTTTAGATGTTTGGAAAGAAGGTGATACTAAAAAATTACAAAATCAAGGTGACATAAATTGGGAAGTATTAAAGCATAGAAATAAATAATGAAAAATTTATTAATCGTATTTCTATTCATTTCTACAGTAACTTTTGGACAACAATACAATACTAAAAAAGGAATAATAGCTAACGGATATGATGTTGTTGCTTATTTTTCTAACAAAGCTGTAAAAGGAACTAAAAAAATTACCACTACTTATAATGGGGTTGTTTTTCATTTTTCATCAGCAAAAAACTTAGCTACTTTTAACGAAAACCCAAATAAATACATGCCTCAATATGGCGGTTATTGTGCGTATGCTATTGGAAAATCATCAGAAAAAGTAGGTATTAATCCTAAAACTTTTGAAATTAGTAATGATAAATTGTACTTGTTTTATAATGCTTGGGGAACCAATACCTTAAAACTTTGGAAACAAGAAAATCCTGAAAAATTAAAAAAACAGGCAGATATAAACTGGAAAAAAATCATCAAAAAATAACATAAGCTTCTTTTTAAGAAGCTTTTTTAATGCTTATTTTTGTTAAAAAACAATTTCTATGCACAATTTTTCTTTTTTCAACAGAAAAAACATTCAACAAGAATTACAAGAAACCGAATATGATATTTTAATTATTGGAGGTGGAATTACAGGTGCAGGAATTGCTTTAGATGCAGCTTCGCGTGGAATGAAAGTTGCGTTGATTGAAAAAAATGATTTTGCCTCGGGTACTTCAAGTAAATCAACCAAACTAATTCATGGTGGTTTACGTTATTTAAAACAATTTGATTTTTGGTTGGTAAAAGAAGTAGGTACTGAGCGCGCTATTGTTCATAAAATTGCACCGCATTTGGTAATTCCAGAAAAAATGATTTTACCTTTAATTGATGGCGGAACATACGGATCGTGGTTAACATCAGTAGGTCTAAAAGTTTATGATGTTTTAGCAGCTGTTGAAGGCGATGATAAACGTAAAATGTTAGACAAAAAAGAAGCTTTAGTAAAAGAACCTTTATTACCTTCAAACATTTTAAATGGTGCTGGTTATTATGCTGAATATCGTACAGACGATGCTCGTTTAACTATTGAAGTTTTAAAAACTGCTAGCCAATACAACGCACAAATACTTAATTATACCAAAGCCAACGAATTTATTTATGAAAATAAACGTGTGGTTGGCGCTAAGGTTACCAACCAATTTACTAATGAAACTTATAATATTAAGGCTAAATATGTAGTTAATGCTGCAGGACCTTGGGTAGATGAATTACGACAAGTTAACAATTCGAAAATTGGTAAAAGATTACACTTAACCAAAGGCGTTCATTTGGTTGTTGCACATGAAAAACTACCAGTAAAACAATCCGTATATTTTGATGTTCCTGATGGTCGAATGATGTTTGCAATTCCTCGCGGAAAAGTAACTTATTTTGGTACTACCGATACAAATTTTCAGCAAGATAAAAACACCGTAGAAACTAGCATTGTAGATGCTGCTTATTTAATTGAAGCAGTTAATAATATGTTTCCTGATATTAATTTATCTATTACAGATATTCAATCTTCATGGGCAGGATTGCGTCCTTTAATTCACGAAGAAGGAAAATCTGCTTCAGAATTATCTCGTAAAGATGAAATTTTTGTTTCCGATACTAAATTAATTTCTATTGCTGGAGGTAAATTAACAGGGTATCGTAAAATGGCAGAGCGTATTGTTGATTTAGTTACTAAAAAAATGAAACGTAGGTTTGAAATAGAATTTGATACCATACAAACTGAAGAAATTATACTAGCTGGTGGTCCATTTCAAAATTATAAATCGGTAAACATATATATAAATCAGGTATATAAAATCTTAAAAATAGATGGATTTACAAAAACAGATGCTGCTTATTTAGTGCATAATTATGGTAAACAAACCGATATAATTTTAGATAAATTTAATGAAATTAAAGAAAAAGATACAGAATTACGTTTATTAAAAGCTGAAGTTTGGTTTACCATTCAACATGAAATGACCTGTACTCCTACCGATTTTTTTATGCGTAGAACCGGACGTTTGTTTTTTGATAAACCAAGTGTAGATACTTATAAAGCGGCAATTTTAAATGAATTTACCAATTACTTTAGTTGGAATGTAGAAACTGCATTAAAACATCAACAAAAATTAGACAACAAAATTAAGCTAACTGTAAATTTTAAGTAGTTTTTAACTTAAAAAAATTGCTGGTTTTTAAAAGTGTTTTATCTTTGCGCCCCTTATATTATTTTTTATAACTGTTTATATTCCCCTAATTTTCAGTAAAATGAAACAAAAAACACTAATCGTATTATTTTTATTAACTAGTTTTATCGTAAAGAGTCAATCTGTAAATGTTATTTCTGATGCTGATTTTGATAATCTTAAAATAAATAATGCAAAATTCCTAGATTTAAAAAAAACCAAAGGAAATCAATCTAAAGTTGAAGCCTTATTAGGTGCAGTAACTTCTTATAAAGTTGATGAAAACGAAACTTATTATTACTTTGTTTTTAAAGGTTTAAAAATAGATTTTTCTACAATGGGTAAAAGTAAACCCTATATAGAATCTTTTGAAATTAATAGCAATGAAACTACTATCGCTATTAAAGATACCGCTATTTCTATTGGAGATAATATTGATAAACTAGGCACTGTTCTTTTTAGTGTGGGTAGAAATGGATCGAAAAGTATTTTATACTCAACTTGTGAAGATTGTGATGTTTTTATAAATATTGAATTTGACCAAACATCAAACCTTATTACAAAGATTAGTTATATGGATATGTCGTAATTAAACATGATTTAAAAAAAGCAGCGCTAATAGTTAAACTATTAGCGCTGCTTTTTTTTATGCTGTTTTCTCGTGCGCTTCTAAATCCTTTGTTAAATCTAACTTTCGTAAAGTAGGATTTATAATTCCAGTAGTTACCACGGTAATTAAGGTCATCGTACCACCAAAAACTACGGCAGTAACTGTACCCATAAGTTTTGCTGTTACTCCGCTTTCAAAAGCACCCAATTCGTTAGACGAACCTACAAACATTGAGTTTACCGAAGCTACTCTACCACGCATATGGTCGGGCGTTTTTAATTGCAATATTGTTTGACGAATTACCATTGAAACGCCATCGGTAACACCGCTAAAAAATAAAGCCACAATAGAAATCCAAAATACAGAAGACAATCCAAATACAATAATACAAACACCAAAGCCAAAAATTGCCGTTAACAGCTTCATTCCAGCATTTTTACTAATTGGTATGTAAGCTGTTATTAACATCGTTAAAAATGCTCCTATTGCTGGTGCAGCGCGCAAAGCACCAAAACCTTCTGGACCAACTTTTAAAATATCTTGTGCATACACTGGTAATAAAGCTACTGCCCCACCAAAAAGTACCGAAATCATATCTAAAGTAATGGCTCCTAAAATAGCTTTGGTTTTAAAAACAAAACTAATTCCTTCTTTTAAACTTTTCATTACAGGCTCTCCTATCTTCGGATTTAAAATTGGTTTTTTCTTCACAAAAAATACCATTAAAAATGAAAATACCACCAAACTAAAAACAATACAAAGCGACCAATGAACACCAATCCAAGAAATGGTAAACCCAGCAAAAGCTGGCCCTAAAACAGAAGCCATTTGCCAAGTAGAGCTACTCCAAGTTGCAGCATTTGGGTATAATTTTTTAGGAACTATTAAGGCTATTAATGAAAATATGGTTGGCCCAAAAAATGAACGTAAAAGTCCGCCAAAAAATACCAATCCATAAATTGAATATAAAACAATATTGGTTTCCCAGCCTTTAATAAAACTAGGCAATGTTAAAAAAAATAAGCCTAAACTTATTAATGAAAAAGTACCTATACAAAGGGCTAATAAATTTCTTTTTTCTTTTTGATCAACAATATGACCCGCAAATAATGCCATTGAAACTGCCGGAATTACTTCCATTAATCCAATAATACCAAGCGAAAGTGGATTTTTAGTAATGCTATACACTTGCCACTCAATAATAATAAATTGCATAGACCAAGCAAATACCAATGCAAACCTAACAAGTAAAAAAATATTAAATTCTTTAATTCTTAAGGAAGCGTACGGATCTTTTTTATCCATGGTATTAATTCAATTTTAAATCCATTAAAATGGCAAAAGTTTCATTAACATCTTCTTCTTTTACAACAATTGTCATTTCATGAGTAGTAGATATTACTTCTTGTACGGCTATATTTGCCCACGCAAATTGCTTTAAAATAAAGTAATATATTCCTGATTGTTCTAAATTATCTTTCGGAAGTTTAATGGTTATTGAAGCTAAATCGTTTACATTATTAATTAACGTTTCGCTTTTAAAAATTTCTTCAACATAATGTTGTAAATTTTTACTAGTAACAATATTTGTTTCGAAAATTCCTTGAGAAACTGTTAAGAAATAATCATTACTATCGGCAGATTTGCTTAAAATTTTAGCAATTTCTTTTAATAAAGATGACGTATTTTTAAAGGTAAAATCGCACAAATCAGATCTAACAATAACATCTCCTAAATCGAGCGCTAATTTTTTAATATTTTTTCGAACACGAAGTTCATTAGCTGGTGATAATCTATTAATAGCCATCATAACCGCACCAACTTTTACATCTTTTTTAAGCAATTTTGATACTTCTGGCAGTACAACTCTTGCTAAAGATGATACGTTTATTAGTTTTTCATTTAAAGCCTCTTCAATAAAAGGGGTTTTTCTTATCGTAATTTCTACAGCTTCTTGAATTGTCTTCATGTTGTTTAATTTTAAACAAAAATAATTAAAATATAACCAATAGTAAAATTATTCTATTTTTTTAATATTGTTATAAATTAGAACAAAAAGGTATGATAATCAGATTTTTAAATTAAATTTGCTTTTAGTATATAAAAATACAAAACCTACACAACTAAATTACAGAAGCGATTGATGGGTACCACTTCTTTTTATTAAGAAGGATTATTTGTACAAATGCAAACAACTAATCTAATCTATTTGTTAACTTTAAAAACTCATCTTTCGCTTCTTTTTTACCGTACAAAACATTGTAAACTGCATCAATAATAGGAGTTTTAGCTCCATTTTTTTCATTGATTTTATAAGCGCTTTTTGTTGCATAATATCCTTCGGCAACCATACTCATTTCTAACATGGCAGATTTTACGGTGTATCCTTTACCAATCATGTTACCAAACATTCTGTTTCTACTAAAAACGGAATATCCTGTAACTAATAAATCACCTAAATAAGCCGAGTTATTAATATTACGTTTCATTTTATGTACTTTTTTAATAAAACGCTTCATTTCTCGAATTCCGTTACTCATTAACACCGACTGAAAATTATCTCCATATCCCAAACCATGAGCAATACCAGCTGCAATTGCGTATATGTTTTTTAACATAGCTGCGTATTCAGTACCAATAATATCATCAGAAATTTTTGTTTTTATATAGCGTCCTGCAATATAAGTACTCAAGTTTTTTGCTTTTTCTTGATCTTGACAAGCTAAAGTTAAATACGATAAACGTTCCATCGCAACTTCTTCAGCATGACAAGGCCCAGTAATTACACCTATATTGCTAAAAGGAACATTATGAATATCATGAAAATGCTCGCCAACAATTAATCCTGTTTCGGGAACAATTCCTTTAATTGCCGAAAAAATAACTTTATCTTTTAAAGATGCTGTTAATTTTTCTAATTCGGTATTTACAAAGGCAGACGGAATTGCAAAAATTAAAATATCATAATTTTCAACGATATAATTCATATCATCAGACAAATCTAGCTGTTCGGGTTGTAGTTCTGCCGAACTTAAGTAACTAGGATTATGTTTATTACGTTTTATATGCTCAATTGCATACACGCTTCGCATATACCAACCAATAGTATCTAAATTTTCAGATAACATTTTAACAATGGCAGTAGCCCAACTTCCTCCACCTAAAACTGCTATTTTAGTTTGCTTACTCATATCTAAATTTGTTTGTTATACAAAATTAAGAAATCTATATGCTTCTTTTAAATCTTAAGGGTATTATATTTGATTTTTGAAAAATTTATAAGCATGGAAGTACAAATTATCAATAAATCGAAACACGAAACACCAAATTACGAAACCGAAGGTTCTGCAGGAATGGATTTACGTGCAAACATTAATGAAACAATTACTTTAAAGCCGTTAGAGCGTGCCATTATAAAAACTGGTTTATTTATCGCTTTGCCTGTTGGTTTTGAAGCTCAAGTACGTCCGCGAAGCGGATTGGCTGCTAAAAATGGGATTACTGTATTAAATGCTCCTGGAACTGTAGATGCAGATTATCGTGGTGAAATTGGAGTGATTTTAGTAAACCTTTCTAACCAAGATTTTATGATTAATGATGGCGAACGTATTGCACAATTAGTAATTGCAAAACACGAGCGCGTAAACTGGCAAGAGGTAAGCGTTTTAAGTGAAACTGAACGTGGTGAAGGAGGATTTGGAAGTACGGGAGTTTAAATTAACTTTTTATAAAGTTGACTCATTTTACGTACTTTATCATATAATAATTCAAAGTCTAAAAAACAATGTGAATGATATTGAAAGCCTAATTTTTTATAAAATTCAAAAGCTTGCGGTTGCTCATTCATAGCATCTAACCAAATGAGTTCATATTGTTTTTTTATGGCTTCTTTTTCTAGCCATTTTACTAATTTTTTACCTATTCCGTTGCCTTGCGTTTTTGAATGCAAGTAAACACGATGTAATTTTACACACTTTTTATTACTAAAACCAACTAGTTTTTTATCCCAAATAACTCTAAAATTACCTATAAGCTCGTTTTTAAATAAAACAAAATAATAACGTGCGTTTTCTTCGGATAATTCTTTGAATATATGCTCTTTTGAATATTGTGAGTTTACATACCAATTGCCATTATCTTTCCAAAAATGACTATATGCTGCAGGATACACTTGTTGCATTAATGTAAAAAGAGATTCAGAATCGGTATTCAAAATCTCTTTTAATTGTATATTTTTTGATATAGTTATCAATAGTACTATTTTAAAAATAATGGATTATACTTTAATAAAAATTTTCTTTCTAAACATTGCATATCCTAAGGCTACATAAAATAAAACAACGGTTAAGCCGTATAGTAAAGAAGATAATTTATCAGAAAAAAAGGATTGTACAAAAATGCTTTTGTATAAGTAGTTGTGTAAATTAGTATCGCCAATTTTTGTTAAATACATAACTTTAGATATAAAACTAGATAAAAAATAAATGGTAATTGCATTCATACCAACATACTTAAAAACGGTTCCGAATTCTAATTGTTTAATATCTTTTAAATAATAAATTATTGCTAATATTAAAGTTGCCCAACCACTGGTTGCTAATACAAAACTACTACTCCAAATAGCTTTATTTATAGGAAACCAAACATGTAAAATATACCCTAAAACTAATAAGATGGTTGCTGCTAAAAAGAGTTGTTTAATATTTTTAAGCTCGTCTAATAACTTACCTATTAAAACACCCGATAAACAAGTAACTATTGATGGTATTGTGCTAAACAATCCTTCAGGATCATAATCTGGCTGCCACATATGTTTACCTAAAATATTTAAATCTATATAATTAGCCCAATTATTTGGTGCTCTATCAAAAGTTGGTAATGTACCGTCAGAAAAAGGAATAAAACCTAAAAATAATGCATAGCTAATTAATATTGTAATACTAATTGTTAATAAAACTTTCCAATTATAATTAATATATAAAAAGGCCGAGATAAAAAATACAATTCCTATTCTTTGTAAAACACCTGTAATTCTAAGAGTTTCTAAATCTTGAAAAAAAGGAAAATATGGTAAAAATATATTTAAAAATAAACCTAAACCTATTAGTTTTAAACTTCTTATCGCTATTTTTTTATAGGTTGTGGCTCCTTTTGTTTTGTTTTTATATGCAAAATAAATTGAGATTCCTACAATAAATAAAAAGAAGGGAAAAATTAAATCAGTAGGTGTTAATCCGTGCCATTCTGCGTGTAATAAAGGTGCATAAACCGCACTCCAGGTACTAGGAGTATTTACTAAAATCATGGCAACTATGGTAAAACCTCTTAATAAATCTACAGATTCAATTCTTTTTTTTGCAGTCATGTTTATAACCTTTAGGGGATTTTTAAAAATTTTTCAAAAATATTAAAAAATAACCACTCATTTACCCTAAAATGGGTATAATAATGTAATTTTTATAAAAAAAGCTGTTGATTTCTCAACAGCTTTTAATAATAAATAAACCTTTTAACTTAAAACTTATTCTTGATTTTCGATAGCATCTTTTATTTTTCCTTCAAGTTCTTCCATTAATTCAGGGTTATCTTTAATTAAACCTTTAACGGCGTCTCTACCCTGACCTAATTTTGTGTCTCCATAGCTAAACCATGAGCCACTTTTCTTTATAATTCCGTATTCTACACCAATATCTAAAACCTCACCAACTTTTGATATTCCTTTACCATACATAATATCAAATTCGGCAATTTGAAATGGTGGTGCTACTTTATTTTTTACAATTTTAACTTTGGTACTGTTACCAATAACTCTATCGCCATCTTTAATTTGTGTTCTACGACGAATATCTAAACGAACAGATGCATAAAATTTTAATGCGTTACCACCAGTTGTTGTTTCTGGATTACCAAACATTACTCCAATTTTTTCACGTAATTGGTTAATAAAAATAACAGTACATTTTGTTTTACTAATAGTACCTGTTAATTTACGTAATGCTTGAGACATTAAACGTGCATGTAATCCCATTTTAGAATCTCCCATTTCACCTTCAATCTCCGATTTTGGTGTTAAGGCTGCAACCGAATCAATTACTACAATATCAATAGCTCCTGAACGGATTAAATTATCTGCAATTTCTAATGCTTGCTCACCATGATCTGGCTGAGAGATAATTAAATTATCAGTATCTATTCCTAAACTTTCTGCATAAAAACGATCAAATGCGTGTTCAGCATCAATAAAAGCGGCAATACCTCCTGCTTTTTGAGCCTCAGCAATTGCGTGTAAAGTTAAGGTTGTTTTACCTGATGATTCTGGTCCGTAAATTTCAATAACTCTTCCACGAGGATATCCTCCAACACCTAAAGCTAAATCTAAACCTAATGACCCTGATGAAATAGCTTCAATATCTTCAACTTTGCTATCTCCTAATTTCATTACCGAGCCTTTTCCATAAGTTTTATCTAACTTATCTAAAGTAAGCTGCAATGCTTTTAATTTTGCTTCTTTTTCTTTATCTGCTGCCATAAATCGTGCTAATATATATTAAAAATAAGAGTGGCTAAGTTATAAAAAAGCAGTGTTTTTTTTATACTTTTTATCGTTTAATTATAAAGATGAAAAAATATGACATAAATCAGTTTAAAATGTGATAGTTAATTTTATTTTTGTTGTGTGAAACTGAAATTTACATATCGATTTTTTAGCTTTTTGCTGGCTTTAACTGTTATAAACTCTAGTTTATATCAAGCATATGTATCTATGTATTTTTTTGCTTATCAAGATTATATTATTAAAGAATTATGTGTTCAAAAAGATAATCAGCAAGGATGTAATGGTAAGTGTTACTTAATGAAAAAATTGGATGTAAAAGTTGCGGAAAAAGAAAATCCTGCTTCACAACCAAAAAGCGAAAAAGAATTTAGAGGTACCTTTATTTTGTACTTTGTAAAAAGTACTTTATTCGATTTTAAAAACGTTTTTAATATAAATAATGAAGGCTATGAATATTGCCTACAAAAAATACCTCTTTTGGTATTAGAAAAAGAAATTCCGCCTCCTAAAATTTTCATGAATTATATCGGTTAAAGAAGGTAAATATCTTCTTATTAAAATGGCACAATTAGGTATAAAATATACTTAATTGATTGCTGCTACACGTAAAAATTTAATAAAAATAATCATGAAAATTTTAAAATATATATTACCAATACTATTAATTACTTTTATCACATCTTGTAGTGATGATACTATAGAAGAAAAGGATGAAACTTCAGCTTTAAATTACATTCAAACTTTAAGTAATGATACTCATAATGTTGAAATTTTTTCAAAAGAAACTAATTTACATCAAGGATATAATGATGTTTTTTTAAGAATTGTTGAAAAAAATACAGATAACTACTTAACAAATGCAACAGTTACTTGGAGTCCAGTAATGCACATGACTAGCATGATGCATTCTTGCCCTAAATCTGCCATAACAAAAGCTAAAAATACCGAAACTCTTTACAATGGTTATATTGTATTTCAAATGGCAGAAAATGATACCGAAAAATGGTCGTTAACCATAAAATATACGGTTGATAATGTAGAATATACTGTAGAAGAACAAATTTCGGTTCCGGCTACTGATAAAAAAAACGTAACTGTTTTTATGGATGCAGCGCAAAACAGATATGTACTTGCTTTAATTAATCCTGAAAATCCAGAAGTTGGAATGAATGATTTTAAAGTGGGATTATTTAAAATGGAAACTATGATGGATTTTCCGATAGTAGAAAATTTTACCATAAAAAATGATCCAAGAATGCCAAGTATGGGAAATCATTCTTCGCCAAATAATACCGATTTAACTTTTAATACAACTTCAAAATTATACGAAGGAAATTTATCGTTAACCATGACAGGTTATTGGAAATTAAATTTAATGGCATATAACACCTTAAACGAACTTGTAAAAGGTGAAGAAGTTACTGATACTAACGAAAACAGTAGCCTTTATTTAGAAATAGAATTTTAATTTCATTAAAAAAGAGCTGCAAAATTGTGGCTCTTTTTTTAAAACTTTTTAAATGATACAACGTTATATACTTTCCTTTTTTATAGGAATAATTTCGCTTACAATACAATCACAGCAAAAAATAATTAAAAAAGATACTCTAGAAAAACATACTTTTTTAAATGAAGTGATTGTAATTAGTAAAAGAAACGATAAAATAAATAATAAAAAATACACGAAACCCTTAGCTAACTTAGACGATTTTTTAGAAAAATCACCTAAAATAAACATGATTAAAAGGGGTAATTATGCTTGGGAACCTAGTTTAAATAATATGGTTTCTGATCGACTAAATATAACCATAGACGGAATGCAAATTTTTGGGGCATGTACCGATAAAATGGATCCTATTACATCTTATGTAGATATTTCTAATCTCGAAAAAGTAGCCGTTTATTCTGGGCAACACGGTACCGAAAACGGACAAACTATTGGAGGTGCTATTGATTTAAAGTTAGATAAAAATAATTTTACTAATCAATATCATAAAATAATTACGGGAATTGATGTAGGATACGAAAGTAATTCTAACACCAAAATTATAGGTGCTGAAGCTAATTTTAGCAGTAAAAAATTTTATATAAATACTGATTTTATTAAAAGAAATGCCGATAATTATGTAGATGGTAATAACAACGAAGTATTATTTTCTCAGTACAATAAATATAATTTTTCTGCCATTGCAGGGTATAAAATTTCATCAAAAGAAAAAATTGGCGCAACTTTTATTTTTGATAAAGCTACCGATGTTGGTTATCCTGCCTTACCTATGGATGTTTCGTTAGCAAAAGCTACCATTGCTTCTGTAAATTACGAATATCAAAATAAAGATGCTTTATTTAATTATATTGATGCTAAATTGTATGCTAATAATATTACTCATGTTATGGATGATACCAAAAGACCTAATGTGCCTATTCACATGGATATGCCTGGTTGGAGTGATACATACGGATATTATGTAAAAACAAAATTGAAAAAAAACAAGCATCATTTTTCTGTAAATCTTAACGGATATTACAATAAATCGTTGGCAGAAATGACAATGTATCCTGCTAATAGTAGAGAAAAATTAATGTTTATGCTTACTTGGCCCGATGTAAAAACTTTATATAACGGATTGTTTATAAGTGATAATATTACCATAAATAATCAAACATCTATACAATTAAGTACCCGATTAGGATATCAATATAATAATATTGGTAGTGATTTTGGTTTAGGAAGTTTACAAATATTTTATCCTAATTTATCTGCTACAAAAAATAGATTTTTACCCAGTTTTACAGCGCAAATTATTAATAAAACTCCCCAATTTACCATTACTAATTCTTTAGGATATGGAGAAAGAGCTCCGTCAGTAAGTGAAGGATATGGTAATTTTTTATATAACAGTTTTGATAATTTTGATTATATCGGGAATCCTAATTTAAAAAATGAAAAATCGTTAGAATTTAATTCGAAAATAAAGTATAAAAACAACGCTTTAACTATTGGATTTGAAAACTCATTATTTTACATTTCTGATTACATAATTGGGGTTATTAATCCTAATTTTCAACCAATGGTTATTGGTGCAAACGGAGTAAAAACATACAGTTCATTAGATAAAGTTTTACAATTTAATTCTTCAGTAAATGTAGCTTATAAGTTTAATAAGCAATTTACTTTTAATAGTGGAATAACATATAATTACGGTAAAGAAATTAAGGGAGAAAAATTACCTTTAATTGCTCCTGTAACCTATAATGCAAGTATTGATTTTACTAATAATTTATTTACTTCAAACTTTGAAGTTATTGGTGCTGATACACAACGTAATTTTTCTAAAAATTATGGAGAAGATAAAACTAATAAATACACTATTTTTAATATAGATGCTGGTTACAAATTTTACATAAATAATGATGCTTTAATTATAAAAACAGGAGTAGAAAATATTTTTAATACTTATTATTCTACTTATTCAGATTGGCAAAATATACCAAGAATGGGTAGAAATATTTTTATTAACTTGTCTTATATTTTAAAATAATTTTATGTTAAATCATCGCCATTTTATTATTCATAAACCTTATGGTTTTCTTTCTCAGTTTATTAATAATCAAACTAATCGAAAGAAAAAATTATTGGGTGAATTAAATTTTAATTTTCCAGATAAAACAATGGCAATTGGGCGTTTAGATGCAAAATCAGAAGGTTTATTATTACTTACCACTGATGGTAAAGTAAGCGATTTTATTACTACAAGAGGTAAGGTTGAAAAAGAATATTATGTACAAGTTAACGGACAAATAACTGCTAAAGAAATTGAAAAATTAAAAGCTGGAGTAGAAATTGGTTTTGATGGTAAAAAATACATAACAAAACCTTGTAAAGTTACTTTAATTGAAACTCCCAATTTTTCTGAACGTTCAAAAAAAATACGCGACGATCGTCATGGACCCACGAGTTGGATTTCTGTTACTTTAACCGAAGGAAAATTTAGACAAGTTCGAAAAATGACCTCTGCTGTTGGTTTTGCTACTTTACGTTTGGTACGTGTTCGTGTAGGAAATATTTTACTTAATAATATGCAATCTGGTGAGGTTATTGAAGTTGATCAACTAATGTAACTTTTGTTGCTTTTTTAATTTAAAAAATAGGTTAGCTTTACAATATGCAAGAAAATTCTAATACATTTATATATATAATAGCTTCTATTATAGTGCTTCATTTTATAATTGGTTTTGGTTACTTGATATATAAAATGAATAATAAAAAAGATTAGTTTCTTATCATTTTTATATGCGGAATATCATCTTCTAAATAACCTTCGCCTACTTGTATAAATCCATGAGATTCATAAAACTTTTTTAAATAAGTTTGTGCAGATATGGTAATTTTTGTTTCGTTATAATTATTAATAATTGCTTGTATTGAAGCTTTTATTAAATCGTGTCCGTAACCATATTTTCGTTCACTATCTTTTACTACTACCCTACCAATACTAGGTGTATCAAAATACTGATTACTGTCAAACAAACGAGTGTATGCTATTATTGTATCATCTTTTAAGCCTAAAACATGCAATGCTTTTTGATCTTTACCATCTACATCTTGATACACACAATTTTGCTCTACAATAAAAACTTCAGAACGTAATTGAAGTAATTCATACAATTCTGAAGTCGTTAAATTATTAAACTTTTTTACTTTAAAATCCATTAGCAATTACACGCTATTTTATTTACTCTATCAGCATGTCTTCCGCCTTCAAAATCAGTAGATAAAAAAATACTTACAAAACCTAATGCCTGTTGTAATGATACAAAACGCGCCGGAATTGTTAAAATGTTAGCATTGTTATGTTGACGAGTTAAAGCTACCAACTCATTATTCCAACATAAAGCTGCACGCACACCTTGGTGTTTATTTGCTGTCATTTGTGCACCATTACCACTACCGCATAAAATTATTCCCATTTCGGCTTGTTCTGTTTCTACAGCTTCTGCAGTTGGATGAATAGCATCTGGATAATCCATACTATTATTATCGTTAGTTCCAAAATTAATTACTTTATGGCCTAATTCTTCTAAAAGAGTAATAATTTCAAATTTATATTCGGTACCTGCATGGTCATTTCCGATGGCAATTGTCATAATTTGTTGATTTTAATTTAGTTGTGTACTACAAAAATACAGTTATTAACGGTTATCAACAGTAATTAACAATGCTTTTTTTAGTATTCTTAATAAGCTATTAAAAATTAAGTAGTTAAATGATATTAATCAATTGTTAAGAAGTAGTAGTAGATTTTAAAAAGTTTATTTGATTATTTACATTTTTTTTACAATACAAGAACTACTATTACATATGCAACTTTTTTTTTGAGTTTTTGATAAACATTTATCAACATAAAATTAACCCGTTATTTACATCGTAATTTAAATTTAGTATTCATATTTATAAGTGAATTACTGTTTATAACTATTGTTAACAACTCTATTTTATAGTTGATTTTAAATGTTTTATCAACCTAATAACATGTTTATTTTATTTAATAAGTGATACTACCAAAACTTTAAGCTTTTATTTATTGCACATATTAACACACTATAATAACAATCATTTCTTTTTTTAAATTTTAAAAATCTTTTATATATAATATAATATATGTTAATAACAGTTAAATTTAAAATTTTGACATTTTAGAGTTTTACTATTTCTCTTTTAAATTTTAAAAATTGTGATGTAAGCTGATAAATAAATTACTTGTTTTATAAACTTAATATTTTAAAAGAATAAATTTCTTAAATTATAGTGTATAAAACTAGTGATGTTGATAAGTAAGAATAACTAGGAATAAAGCTTTTTAAGCAGTTCTTTTATCTTTTTTAATAAGATTAAGTGTGTCTTTAGCTTTTACTATTTCGGTAGGTGTTTTTTTATTTAAAGTAGCGTTTATACTTATTGCAGCAACGATAATTCCTGCAATAAATATAAAGATAAAAAAAGCGATTATTTTACGTAAGTTTTTCATTTTTAACTACTTCTTACTATAAAGACGTAAAATTTTAAGAAATGTTACATTTTTCTTAAGTTTTTTTTAACTTTTAACAAATTACAAATTGTAAAGCTTTATGAATAACGGTTGCAGTTACTTGTCCTTGGCCTATTAATTCGCCATCTGCTTGTATAAAAGGAAGATTGTCAGCCGAATTTGGAGTTATTAACAAAGTGTTAGTTATATGTGTTTCTACTTTTTTATGATCAATGATTAAACCGTTATATAATTTCTTTAAATTTTTAATTAAATCAAACAGTGATAAGTTTTTAGCTATTGTAATATCAAATAAACCGTCTGTAGTATCTTTATAATCAGTTAATAACATCCCGCCTGCCGAATATTTACAAATACCAAATAATGTCATTAAACATTTTGTTTTAATTAATTTATCATCAATAGTAATATTAAAATCGGTTTTTTTATATAAAAACAAACCAGCAACTCCACTTAAAAGGTAAGCTATAGGGCCAAAACATTTTAATTTATTTAACTTATTAACAACATAGCCATCATATCCAATGCCGGCTACATTATTAAAAAAAGTAGTAGTATTTGTAAGTTTTAAATGACCAATATCCTGTAAAATGGTCTTTTTTTGTTGAATTAAATCAATAGCATTTTCTATACTATTTGGCATATTATAAGTCTTAATCCAATCGTTTCCTGTACCTAAAGGAATTACACCAACAGTAATATCAGAAGTTTTTACATATCTTTGCGTCATAATTCCGTTTACTACATGATGTAGTGTACCATCTCCTCCAACGGAAATTATATTTCTAAAACCTTGTTGAATAGCCATGTGTACCAATTCAATTTCGTGTTTAGAATACGCTGTAAAAGCATAAGAAAATTCGATATTTTTTTTGTTTAACAATTGCTCAATTTCTTTCCAATTTTTAGAAAGTTTTTTATTTCCAGAAACGGGATTTGCAATTAAAAACCAAGAATGTATCATAAATTATTAAGTATAATACTGCCAAAATACAAAATAGATTGATAACACTTAATTAATAAACAATACAGTGAATTTATTGTACTTTGGTAACAATTAAATAAGAAGAAAGATTAATGACTAGAAAGAAAAAAATCTACAAAAAAAAAGGAAAAATAATTAAAGATTTAACTCGTAACATATTTAAAATATTAAGTGAAGACAATTCAAAGACCTATAATTATAAGCAAATTGCTAGTAAAATGGGTATTTCTGATACTGACGGAAAAACTCAAGTTTTAAAAAAATTAGCTGAATTAACTGCTACCAAAAAAATTAAAGAAATTGATAGAGGTAAATATCAAGTAAATGAAAATCGTAAATATCATATTGGTACGTTAGATTTAACATCCAACGGAAATGGATATTTTATTTGTGATGATTTTGAAAATGATATTTTTATTCCGTCAATAAATTTAGGAAAAGGTTTACATCAAGATACAGTAAAAGTTTATGTGTATAAAAAACGACGTTCTAATAAATTTGAAGGAGAAGTTGTTGAAATTATAGAAAGACACAAAACTGAGTTTGTTGGTGTTTTACAAATGAATAAAACCTTCGGATTTGTAATTCCTGATAACCAAAAAATGTATGCCGATTTATTTATTTCTCAGAATAAATTAAATGGAGCAGAACATGGTGATAAAGTGGTTGCTAAAATGACTGATTGGCCCGATAATTCTAAAAATCCGTTTGGTAAAATCACACAAGTTTTAGGTAAACCTGGTGAACACGAAACAGAAATTCATTCTATTTTATTAGAATACGGTTTACCATACGAGTTTCCGAAAGAAGTAGAAGAAGATGCTGAAAATTTATCAACTGAAATAACTGAAGCAGAAATAGCTAAACGACGTGATATGCGTAAAGTTTTAACCTTTACTATTGATCCGAAAGATGCAAAAGATTTTGATGATGCTTTATCATTTACAAAATTAGAAAATGGTAATTACGAAATCGGAATTCATATTGCTGATGTTTCGCATTATGTACAGCCAAAAACTATTTTAGATGATGAAGCTTATGATAGAGCAACCTCAGTATATTTAGTAGATAGGGTGGTACCAATGTTACCAGAAATGTTAAGTAACGGCGTTTGTTCATTACGTCCGAATGAAGAAAAGTTAACATTTTCTGCAGTTTTTGAAATCAATGAAAAAGCACAAATAGTTGATAAATGGTTTGGTAGAACGGTAACGTATTCTGATCAACGTTTTGCGTATGAAGAAGCACAATCTATTATAGAAAATTGTTCACTTTCTGATGATATTCAACCGTATACAATGCCTTTAGAAACTTCAATAATTGATGCAGCGTATGAAGTTACTCCAGAAATTGTAGAAGCAACTTTAAAACTAGATGAATTAGCTAAAAAATTACGTAAAAAACGTATGAAAGCAGGTGCAATATCTTTTGATAGAGTTGAAGTAAAATTTAATTTAGATGAAGAGGCAAATCCTGTGGGAGTTTTCTTTAAAGAATCTAAAGATGCAAATAAATTAATTGAAGAGTTTATGCTCTTAGCTAATAGAAAAGTAGCAGAATTCATTGGTTTTTCTAAAGGAAAAGAAACAAAAAATACTTTTATTTACCGAACGCACGATGAGCCTAATATTGATAAATTAGCATCATTACAAAACATTATCAATAAATTTGGATATAAAATTAATACTGATACTAAAGAAAGTACATCACAATCTTTAAATAAATTATTAAGTGACGTTCATGGTAAAGGAGAAGCTAATATGGTTGAAACTTTAGCAATCCGTTCTATGAGTAAAGCTGCTTATACTACTCAAAATATTGGGCATTATGGTTTAGCTTTTGATTATTACAGTCACTTTACATCTCCAATTCGTCGTTATCCAGATGTAATGACTCATCGTTTATTACAACATTATTTAGATGGTGGAACATCACCAAAAGCTGATGCTTACGAAGTAAAATGTAAACATTCGTCTCAAATGGAAGAATTGGCTGCAAAAGCCGAACGTTCAAGCATAAAATATATGCAGATTAAGTATATGAAAGATCATCAAGATGAAGAATTCGAAGGTGTGATTTCTGGTGTTACCGAATGGGGAATTTATGTTGAAATTAGCGCCAATAAATGTGAAGGAATGGTTAGAATTAGAGATATAAAAGATGATTATTATATTTTTGATGAAAAGCAATATGCCATTGTTGGGCAATCTTCTAAAAACGTAATTCAGCTAGGTGATAAAGTGGTTGTAAAAGTTAAAAACACCGATTTAGAACGTAAACATTTAGATTTTCACTTAATTTCTCATTAATTGTCACAATAAAATTTAATATTTGTCTTTATATAGTATTGGTATTATTATTGATTATAGCCAATAACTAACAAAGTTTATGATGAAAAAAATCGCTTTTTTAAGTTTGTTTTTGATAACTGTTTTAGTATCAGCACAAACAAAAATTACTAAAACACTTGGTGAGTTTTCTACTATTAAAGTATTTAATGGTATTGATATTAAATTAGTAAAATCTAACAATAATCAAATTATTATTACTGGCGAAAAGGCAGAAAAAGTAACCATTAAAAATAAAAATAATACATTAAAAATATCTTTAAAATTACCAGAAACCACTGCAGATGGTAAAGTAAAAATAACATTATTTTATAATACTACTTTAAAAGTTATTGATGCCAATGAAGGTGCGGTAATTACAGGTAAAGGAATTGAACAAGCTGAAGTTGAAATTAAAGCTCAAGAAGGCGCTTTTATTAATATGGTGGTTAATGTTAAACATTTAAAGGTTAAAAGTACTTCTGGAGCCGTTATTAGACTTTCAGGATTTACTAAAAACCAAACTGTTGATGCTAATTTAGGTGGCATTTATCACGGTTATAAATTATTGGTTAGCGATTTTAATTATGTACGAGCGGGCTCGGGATCTAAAGTTGAAGTACAATCTGGCGAAACTTTAGATGCTAAAGTATCTTTTGGAGGTTCTATTTTTTATAAAGGAAAACCTGAAGTGTTTAAAGATAAAAAAGTAATTGGCGGAGTAATTGAACACAGAAGTTAATTTAGTATATTTGTACAGTAAAATTTAATTAAAATGATTTCACTTAGTATATTTTTAGGAATGATTGGTCCATGGCAAATTGCCATAGTAGTTGCATTGGTATTATTAATGTTTGGAGGAAAGAAAATTCCAGAATTAATGAAAGGTTTAGGTACTGGTATTAAAGAATTTAAAGATGCCACTAAAATTGAAGAAGAAGAAAATACAGAAGAAAAAAAATAATTATTTTCTTTTAGATATAAAAAAAACCGAAACTAATTTGTTTCGGTTTTTGTGTTAATAACACCAAAGTTTCCCCCCAGAATACTTTAATATTTATATTTTCAAATATACAGTGTAATATATTTTGTTAAGTATTAATTTTTATAAAAGGGAGTAAATACAGTAGTTTGGGATGAAAAGGAAGGTTTTAATGTAGTAAATTATTTAAATCTTCTTTGGTAAACTTCCTCGAAACCGGAATTTTAACATCTACGCTTTTCATTTTTACTAAATAACCTCTCGAATTTCCCGAAAAGCCGTCAATATAATTAGTATTTATAATAAATGATTTATGACATTTAAAAATATTAGGCTGTTTTTTTATTTGTTGATAAACATCAGTTAATGTATTTCTTAATATTAATTCCTTTATTTTATCATTCGTCATTACATAAAAACTCGTGTAATTACCCGATACGGATATGTATATTAATTCATTAATATTTATATTTAAAAGCTCTTTTTTATTTTCTGAAAACAATGTTATAGGTTTCTTCCTTTTTTTTGTTTTAAACTGATTTATCTGTTCATTATAAATCATAAACAATGGCGTTGATACAAATGATACAAACATTGTGTATTCATAAAATTTTAGAAAAGGTAGCTTTTTTAAATAATGCACAGCATCTTTATAAATACCACTTGCTAACCAAGTAACTAAACTTAATATTAATGTAAATACGAAATATAGTATGGTAACATTACCTAATGTCCAATTTTTAAGTTTTAGCTTGTTTATTATAAAAAAGAAAAACAACGGGACTATTGTATAAAAAATGGCAATTGTAAATATATATCCTAAAAAATATTCTTTTAAAAGATCTAATTTAAAAGGCTCAAATAAGGCTAAAAAAGTAAATATAAACAGTCCGTAGCTTACACTAATAACTATCTTATTTGATAGGTATAAATGCATTTTAAATGGCTTATTAATAACTTTGATAAGAGTATTATACACTTCTTTTTTATATCAAAGTAGTAATAATTACTAATAAAAAAAAACGAAACCATTTTTAGCTTCGTTTTTTTATTTTAGTTGGTTATGTTTTATAATCTTACTGCAGTTCCAGATGCTGTAACCATTAACATTCCACCATTAGGTCCTACAGTTTCGTAATCTAAATCTATAGCAACTATAGCGTCTGCTCCTAAAGTTTGTGCACGTTGTTGCATTTCTTTTAAAGATGTTTCTTTGGCTTCTCTTAAAACTTTCTCATAAGATCCAGATCTTCCGCCAACAATATCTCTAATTCCTGCAAAAAAATCTTTTATAAAATTTGCACCAATTATAGTTTCACCGGTTACAATCCCTAAATATTCTTTTACTGGTCTATTTTCAATAGTAGGTGTTGTAGTTATAATCATAGTTTATTCTTCTTTTTTATTTTTCGAGTTTTTCATAGCCTCCCCTATTTGATTACTCGCAGTAAAACTTGCTACCATGTCGTTTAACATTTGACTTCCCGCTTGCGGAGAATTTGGTAACAAAATTAAGTTACTATTTGTTTCTTGTCCAATAGATTGTAATGTATCATAATGTTGTGTTACCACAATTAATGCAGATGCTTCTTGGCTGTTTATACCTACTTTATTTAAAACTTCTACAGATTCTTCTAAACCTCGGGCAATTTCACGTCGTTGATCGGCAATACCTTGCCCTTGTAAACGTTTGCTTTCAGCTTCAGCCTTAGCACGCTCTACAATTAAAATACGTTGTGCATCTCCTTCGTATTGAGCAGCTACTTTTTCACGCTCAGAAGCATTAATTCTGTTCATAGCTTCTTTAACTTGTGCATCCGGATCAATATCTGTTACTAAGGTTTTAATAATATCATAACCATAAGTCATCATTGCCTCGTTTAATTCTGATTTTACAGCAATTGCAATGTCATCTTTTTTAACAAATACGTCATCTAACTTCATTTTAGGTACTTCTGCACGTACTACATCAAAAACATACGAAGTTATTTGATCGTGCGGATAATCTAATTTATAAAACGAATCATACACTTTATCTTTAATTACTTTATACTGCACTGATACTTTTAATTTTACAAAAACATCATCTAAAGTTTTAGTTTCAATTATTACATCTAATTGCTGAATTTTTAAACTCAATTTACCTGCAATTCTATCTACTAAAGGAACTTTTAAATGTAATCCTGATTGACGAATGCTATGAAATTTTCCAAATCGCTCTATAATGGCAGCAGATTGTTGTTTTACAGTAAAAAATGATGATAATAAAATAATAATTCCGAAAAAAATAAGCGGATACAAATAAATTGGCATAATTTAATTTTTAAGATTAGTAATTTTTTAGGTTAAAGATACTATTTATAATAGATATATATAGGACGATTTTTTTTAGTTTTGTTACAATACTTATTTAAAAATTATATTTGCTAAAAATCTATATATGGAACTTATTCAAAAACACGCAACAGAAATTTTAATATTACTTTTTTTAATTGTTACTTTTTTACAATCCGGAATTGATAAAGTTACTGACTGGAATGGAAATGCTTCTTTTATTAAAGAACATTTTAAAAATTCACCTTTAAAAAATATGGTGCCACTTTTATTAGTTATTATTTTAGTGATGGAATTAATTGCCGGTGCATTTATGTTTATCGGTGTTTTTAATTTAATTACTACAGGAAATGGTGAGCTTGCTTTATTAGGTGTTCAAATTTCTGCATTATCATTAATCTTTCTTTTAATTGGTCAACGACTTGCAAAAGATTATGCGGGTGCAATGACATTAGCAATTTACTTTTTAATTACTATTGCAGGAATGTATTTATTAAATAAGTAAAAATTATTATAATTTACTTAATAATAAAATTAATTTATTATAAAACCTCTTAAATATTAGATTTAAGAGGTTTTTATTTTTTGATAAGTAAATTATGTATCTTATGATATTAAACAACTTAAAATATATCTTAAAATTAGTTTTAACTGTTTTTTATCAAATATATTAAGGAAGAATACTCTCCATTTTTCTTTGCTTTTATATTTGAGGTAAAACCTGTAATAAAAGCTTTAACTGGTTTGTTTTTATTGCTTTTATATTTTTCTGATAATAGCGAAACATAAAAAGCATCAAACTTCATCGGCAGTATTTTTTCTACCTTCATGTTAACTTCAGTAAATATTTTTTTTATGGCTGTTTTCGAAAAATGCCATAAATGTCTCGGCACATCGTAAGCAGCCCAAAATTCTTTATAATATTTAGCATCGTAACTTTTATAATTTGGTACGGCAATTAATAAAACACCATTTGGTTTTAATAACTTTTTTAACTGATGTGTGTATTCAATTAAATTAGGAACATGTTCTAAAACATGCCAAAGTGTAATTACATCAAATTGTTTTCCTTCGTATGAATTTATATTTTCTTTTAAAGAAATGTTTTTATCCATAGCAAAATTTCTTGCTTTTTCTGATGGCTCTATACCAAAAACATTCCAATTATTATTTTTACATATTTTTAAAAAATCACCTGTACCAGCACCAACATCTAATATTGTTTTTTCTTCAGTTTTAAAACTGTTGATTAATTTTAATTTTTGTTTTAAAGTATGATTTTTTACTATTTGATAAACACGATCAAAAATTGTTTTTTTACTATCTGTATGAGAAATATATTTTTCACTTAAATAATAATTTTCTAAATCTTCTGGCACTGGCGATGTAACCAACATATCGTATGCATTATTATTCATAACTTCATAACTTTCATTAGAAACTGTAAAATCTATACAGTTTAATAATGGAGTTAAGTTTTTATATAACTCTTTAGTTGTGTTCAATTTCTCTTTCTTTTTAAATTGTTCCATGTGGAACATAATTAAAATATTAATGTAAATTTATTAAAAAAAGAAAAACGTTCCACATGGAACGTTTTTCTTTTTTTAATATTTATCTTCCCATATATACTAAAAGTACCGAAATATCACTTGGTGATACTCCACTTATTCTACTTGCTTGCGATATGGATGTTGGTTGTATTTTTGCTAATTTTTCTCTCGCTTCAAAAGATAAAGATTTTACTTTACTATAATCAAATTTTGAAGGGATAGGAACGTTTTCTAATCTATTTAATTTATCAGCATTGTTTTTTTCTTTTTCAATATAACCAGAATACTTTAAATGTATTTCTACCTGTTCTATTATTTCCTGATCAATAGCATTTTCTTGAATATAACTTTCTAATTTTTTAATAGATGTAAAATCATTAAAAGTTAATTGAGGTCTAGCAGCAATTTTAAATAATTTTACAGATTGATTTACTAAACTTAACCCTTTATTTTCTAATATCGGATTTACCTCTTCTTGTTTTACGCTTAAGTTTTCTATAAATTTAATTAATGCTTCTGTTTTAGTCTTCTTATTTTCTACTCTATCCATTCTCTCTTTAGAAGCTAACCCTAAATGATACGATTTTTCAGTTAAACGTAAATCTGCATTATCTTGCCTTAATAAAGTTCTGTATTCAGCACGAGAAGTAAACATTCTATAAGGTTCTTCAGTCCCTTTGGTAATTAAATCATCAATTAAAACACCAATATAAGCTTCACTCCTTTTTAAAATAAAAGCTTCTTTATTTTTAACTTTTAATGCAGCATTTACACCTGCCATTAATCCTTGCGCAGCTGCTTCTTCGTAACCAGTTGTTCCATTTATTTGACCAGCAAAAAATAAGTTTTCAATTAATTTTGTCTCCAAATTATGTTTTAACTGTGTTGGCGGAAAATAATCGTATTCTATTGCATAACCAAATCGTAAAAATTTTACATTTTCAAATCCAGCTATAGACCGTATTGCTTTGTCTTGAATATCTTCTGGTAACGATGTTGAAAATCCATTTACGTATATCTCAGCAGTATTCCATCCCTCTGGTTCAACAAAAATTTGATGACGTTCTTTTTCTGCAAATCGATCTATCTTATCTTCAACTGATGGGCAGTATCTTGGTCCTGTCGATTTAATTCGTCCATTAAACATTGGAGATCTATCAAAACCTTCACGAAGCAAATCATGTACTTCCGGATTTGTGTAAGTTAAATAACAAGAACGTTGTTTTGTTAATGTTTTAGTAATTGGTAAATAAGAAAATTTCTCAGGATTTTCATCACCAGGTTGTTCAGTCATTTTAGAAAAATCTAAAGATCTAGCATCAACTCTTGGTGGAGTTCCTGTTTTCATTCTTCCCGATTCAAAACCTTTTTCAATTAAATCTTCTGTAATTCCTGTTGATGCTCCTTCTCCTGCTCTACCACCTCCAAATGTTTTTTCACCAATATGAATTAGTCCATTTAAAAAAGTTCCAGCAGTTACTATAACTGTTTTTGCTTTTATTTTTAATCCTAAAGCTGTTTTTACACCAACAATTTTATCACCATCAAATAATAAACCGTTCACTGAATCTTGATAAAAATCTAAGTTATCAGTTCGCTCTAACATAGTTCTCCAGCACTCTGCAAACTGCATTCTGTCAGATTGTGCTCTAGGACTCCACATGGCAGGTCCTTTCGATTTATTAAGCATTTTAAACTGTATAGCTGTCTTGTCAGTTACAATTGCACTATAACCACCTAAAGCATCTATTTCACGTACTATTTGTCCTTTCGCAATTCCTCCCATGGCAGGATTACAGCTCATTTGAGCTATGTTTTGCAAGTTCATAGTTATAAGTAATGTGTGTGCTCCCATGTTGGCACTTGCAGCAGCAGCTTCACTACCAGCATGCCCACCACCTACTACAATTACATCGTATGTTGTATTAAATAAACTCATTTTTTAAGTCTGTTCCACGTGGAACGATTTTAGTTTTTATTTAAAATTTGTAAAGAATCATTTTCTTTAGCCCGCATTATTTGTTTCTCTGCATCGGTTTTATCTTTATACTTCATGTAGTGTAATACACCATGAATTATAACTCGATGCAACTCGTTTTCAAATAATACATTAAATTCTTTAGCATTTTCTTTTACTCTATCTATTGATATAAAAATATCTCCACCAATTAATTTACCTAAAGTATAATCAAAACTAATGATATCTGTTAAGGTATCGTGTTGTAAAAATTCTACATTCATTTTATGAAGATAACTATCGTCACAAAAAATATAGTTGATTTCACCTAATTCAAAACCTTCCTTTTCAATACAGTTTTGTATCCATTTACACGTTTTATTTTCGTCGTTTAGTTTAAAATCGATTTCGTAATTAAATGCAATCATTTGTTTAATTTGTTTCGTAATAAATTAGTTTATTAATTAAAAAACCAATGTATTATTTGTTGTCTTTAGTAAGGTTAAAATATTCTTGCACCTTCTTTTTATAATCAGGGCGCAAAGGTAATGATTGTCTGTTTAATATCTCTGTTTGGTTATAAAACAACTTTTTAAACCTTAATTTTTTTAAAGTCTTATTTTCATATTCTTGTAAATTAGTATCTGATTTTCTTTTTTTATCACGATTTTGTTCAAAAGTAGCTTTATCTAATTTTAGTAATTCATAGCTTAATTGCTGCATTCTATTAATGCTTTGTTGTGTAAACCCTTTTTCTAAAATTTCGTTTTCTAATTGCTCCATTTCTTTTAAAGCTTTTTTTGCTTTACCATTTTTATTTCCACCATGTTTTAGAGCATCTTCTAATTGTTGTCTTAATTGAGATTGTTCTTTATATATTTGATATAAATCACCGTTTAAACCTTCTCCTTGTGCTCCTTTTTCACCCTCTTTATTTCCTTTTTCTTGCCCGTTTTTTTCTCCATCTTTTCCCTCTTTAGGCTTTCCTTGATTTTTTTGCTGCATACCTTGCTGCATTTTTTTCATCAATTCTCCTTGTTTTTTAATGATATCTGGCAAGCTAAAAGACTTCCCTTTTCCCTTTCCTTTTCCTTTTCCAGGTTTAGGGTTTTGCATTGCATCTAGCGTGCTACTTAACATGTCTGCTAAAGTATTTGCAGCGGTCATTATATAACGTTGATTAGAAATTCCGTTTGTAAATTTATTATCAGCAAAGTTTTCTAAAGACTCGTTTAAATTATAATGTGCTAATGAAAGTTGATCTTGAATTTTAGAAGATATCTTCGGATTTTTTATAGATAAAACAAATAAACTATCATCAATGTGTTCGAAATAAGTTTTAAGCTGATGTTGTTTTTGTAAGTTTTTACCAAAATTTGGATGCGATGAATTACTTTCATTAAACACATTCATCAATGCTTCTTGATCAAAAGAAAAAGTAATTAAGTTTTCTAAAACCTGGCGCAAACCTTCCATTTGCTCTTCTTCCATTTCCATGCTCATTTCTTGCATAGAATCTTGCATTTTCTTACTCATTTCTTGCATCTTTTCAGCTGCTTTCTTTTGATTTTCTTTTGAGTCTGATTGCTTTTTGTTCTCTAAATTTTCACTTGCTTTATTAAGTTCTTTCTGAGTTTCATCCGCTAGTTTATCCATAGATGGAATTTCCATCGGGGACTTTAATTTTTTATTATCCTTATTTAATTCGTCTAATTCTTTTTTAATTTCCTTAAACTCTTCGTTAACTTTATTCTGCGTTTCTTTTGTTGTTTCATTTTTAGATAATTCTTCTTGTTTCTTTGCTAAGTCATCTAAATTATTTGCTATTTTTTGCATTTTTTGTTCAACATAAAAACGCTTTGTCATTTCTAAAATTCGCTCTAAACTTTTTTCTTGTTGCTTGTTTTGTGCAGCTAACTCTTTTGTTTTTTTAATTAAATCTTCCCTATTTAATTTTTCAGTTAGTTTTTTAAGTTCATCCAATAACTTTTGCTGCTTTTCTAATTTTTTAAGCTCTTCAATTCGTTTTTTTAAGTCTTCTTTCTTCTCTTGTAAACTTTTATTTTGCTCTTTCTTTTCTGAAAAATTCTCTTTTAATTTATCAGTTTGACGTTGCATCATTTGTTTGTATTGGTCTTGACGCTTAATTAAATTTTTAATTTTTTTCTGATCATTCCAATTCACTTTCTTTTTATTCTGAAGCTCAAATTGTATTTTTTCCAACTCTTTTTTGCTCTGCTCCTGTTTGCTTAGTGAGTTTTCTAAATTTTGAATATAGTTACGTTGTTCTTGTAAAAGTTCCTTCTCAATCTCATTGGTCGATTTTTGCCTGTACGAAAACTTTTTACTTACTGCTTTTTTATAACCATTTATTTGATCGTTATCAAATACTTGAAAATACATTTCATAATCAATTCCTTCTTTTAAGTTTAATCCTTTAGGAAACTCATAAAAGAAAGTTTGAATATTGTTTTTAGTAATGTTTATTAGTTTTTTTTCAGTTGCCTGAATATTGTTTTTATCATAATAAACTACTTCCAATTTATTAAAACCATAATCATCAGAAATTTGACCAACAAATTGTGCGTTACCACGAGTAATACTATCAATATTAGATTTTACATGAATCGTAGGGTTTTCATCTTTAACAACATCAACCAAAAACTGTAACTTATCATAATCTTTTAAATTTTTATTGGTCGTTGTAATTTGGTAATTTATAGTGTTTATAAGTTGTTTTTTAAACTGAAATTCATTGTTTTTATTTTGTTTAAATTTATAACGTTTGTTGTGTAAAATAAAGTTAACGGTATCAGTTTCAGTAGTTTTAATACTCCAATTTACAATTGTTCCTTGTGGAACATTAAGGTTTCCTGCATTTTTAATGATTTCATTTTTCTTTTTAGTGTAGCTTGGATATTTTAAACTCACCGATATATTTTGAATAGATGGTGTTTTAACAACGGCAATTTTAAACACATTAGATTCAATACCATTTGCACTAGCATAAAAATTTATAGGTTCTTGCACTTCATTAAACGTATAAGAAAACAAGCCGTTGTTTTCGTTTTTAAAAAAATACTGTTGATTACTAAAATGAATCTTTACCTCTTCCGGAATAATTTCTCCGCTGGTTTTAACATATACCGTAATATCTTTTCCTTTAATAACTTTTAATTCTGACGTTGTTAAATGAAAATAAAAAGGAGCTGGCGGTTGGTATGCTACAGTGTGATTTACTACACGATTAAAACTTTGTGAGAGTTTATTTGTGGTTCCTGTTAAAAAGAAAAGTACCCAAATAAAAACAGGAATTAATGCATATTTTAAATACTTTTTATTTTTAGTAAAATCAATTGCTTTATTAAAAGAAATAGGTTGTATTTCTTCAGATTTTTGCTCGATACTAGCTAGTAATAAATCCGATTGATTTTTGTTTTGCTTTAATTGCAATACATTTAAAAGTTTGTCTTGCACTTCCGGAAAATGATTTCCAATAATTTTTGAAGCCTCTTCAAAAGAAATTCCTTGTTGTAATCCGATAATTTTAAAAATAGGAAAACAGATAAATCGAAGTAATAAAATTAATTCAACAATAATAAATAACCAGAATAATAATGTTCTCGCAGTTGGTTTAAGCCACAAAAAAAATTCAATAAATAAGGTAAAAAAAAGGTAAATACATCCTAAGGAAATAAATAAAATTCCTCCTTTTATCAACTCATTAGTATAATATTTTTTACTAAAGTGCTGTAGTTTTTGTTCTATTTTGCTAAAATTCTCCATATCAATCTATAAAAATACTACTTTTAAAAATAAAACTTAGTTAAATATTTATGTAAGAATTTTTTAGTTTTTACAACTAAAGACTTAAAAAATAATATTAAAAACTATTTTTAAGATGCAAAAACTAACTATTTTACTACTATTATTTATTTCTTCTACTTTATTTTCTCAAAGTCCTTGGGTAAAAAACAAAAAAGAAGGCTATGTACAATTATCATACAGTATGGTTTCTAACTACGATAAACTTTTTGGTGATCCAGAAGTAAATCTAGGAAAAAAAGTATCAGATAACACGTTACAATTTTATGGTGAATATGGCATTACAAATAATACAACATTGCTTGTAAACGTACCATTTAAATTAACATCATCAAACGAAACAACATCACCAAGTAACAATTCATTAGGAAATATTCAAATAGGATTAAAGCATAATTTTTATAACAAAAAATGGGTGTTATCTGGGCAATTAGGTGTAGAAGCAAATACTGCTAATTATAATAAAACGTATGGTTTAAGAACAGGTTATGATGCATGGACGTTTACCCCACTTTTTTTAGCTGGTAGAGGTTTTAATAATTGGTATGTACAAGCATTTACAGGTTTTGATATTCGTACAAACGATTACAGTAGCAATTTTAAATTAGGTGGAGAAATAGGATACAAAACTTTAGATTGGCTTTGGGTTGCTGGATTTTTAGACGGAGTTGCTTCTTTAGGTAACGGAGATATTACATTGCCTGCCGAAAATTTAAGCACAGGTTTGTATGTAAACAATCAAGGTTATGCTGGTTTTGGATTAAAATTAATAGGAGAAATCAATAAAAATTTCGGTGCAAATATAGCTTTAGGTGGCGCTTTTGCAGGAAACAATGTAGCTAAAGTACCTGCAATTACTTTTGGTTTATATTATAAATTTTAAAAACTATTTAAAATTTTGCTTATTAAAAAGAGGGCTATTTTTTAGACCTCTTTTTCTTTTTTCTAATTCATTTTCTACCTTTTAAAAACTATCTTTGCGCTTTCAAATCAATAAAAATGACTGATAACGTAAGAGTACGCTTTGCTCCTAGCCCAACAGGACCTTTACATATTGGTGGTGTAAGAACCGCTTTATTCAACTATTTATTTGCTAAAAAACACAACGGAACTTTTGTATTACGTATTGAAGATACAGACCAAACTCGTTATGTAGCAAATGCCGAACAATATATAATTGATGCTTTAAAATGGTGTAATATTCCTTTTGATGAAGGACCAGGAAATAATGAAAAATTTGGCCCTTATCGTCAGTCAGAGCGTAAAGAATTGTATAAAAATTACGCCGATGAGTTGATTAAAACAGGATGGGCATACTATGCTTTTGATACAGCTGAAGCGTTAGATGCGCATAGAAAAAATCACGAAGAAAAAGGGAAAACATTTATTTATAATTGGCATAACAGGCAAAAATTAAATAATTCGTTGTCATTATCTTCAGATGAAGTATCTGCTAAAATTAATTCGGGAGAAAAATATGTAATCCGTTTTAAAACGCCACAAGACGAAACTTTAATTTTAAAGGATGAAATTCGTGGAACCATAAAAATTGACACAAATACTTTAGATGATAAGGTTTTATTTAAGTCAGACGGAATGCCAACGTATCATTTAGCAAACATTGTTGATGATCATTTAATGGAAATTTCTCACGTAATTCGTGGTGAAGAATGGTTACCTTCTCTTCCACTTCACGAATTATTATACAAAGCATTTAATTGGCAAGCGCCAAAATTTGCACATTTACCATTAATATTAAAACCAGTTGGTAAAGGAAAATTAAGTAAACGTGATGGCGATAAATTAGGATTTCCTGTATTTCCGTTAGCATACACAAATGAGCAAACAACTGATGTTTCACGTGGATATAAAGAAGACGGTTATTTTAACGATGCTTTTATAAACATGTTGGCTTTATTAGGATGGAACCCTGGTACGGAACAAGAAATTTTTTCGTTAGAAGAATTAGTAGCAGCTTTCGATTTAAATAGAGTTAGTAAATCGGGTGCAAAATTTAGTCCGGATAAAACAAATTGGTTTAATCAGCAGTATTTACAACAAAAATCTGATGAAGAATTAACCAATTTATACCTTCCTATTCTTACAGAAAAAGGAATTGATACAAACGTAGCTTTTACAGAAAAAGTAGTTTCGTTAATAAAAGAACGTGCAACTTTTGTGGCTGATTTTTGGGAATTATCAAGTTTTTTCTTTGTAGATCCTTCAGAATATGATACAAAAGCTACTAAAAAACAATGGAAAGAAACCACTGGAGATTTAATGAAAGAATTAATAACCATCATTTCTACAATTGAAGATTTTACAGTTGAAAATGCTCAAACTGATATTAAAGGTTGGATAACGGCTAAAGAAATAGGTTTTGGTAAAGTTATGCAACCACTTCGTTTAAGCTTGGTTGGTAAATTAGCTGGTCCAGATTTGTTTGATATTATGACAATGATTGGTAAAGAAAATACTTTGCAAAGAATTAATAATGCGATAGCAAAATTATCATAAAATAAAAAAGTCCGCTTTTAAGCGGACTTTTTTTATCTAAAATAACGGTGTAAATTACATACAGCCTACACCAGAAATTGAAACTCCTTGTGTTCCTTTAGAAATATTGTTCCAATTTAACTTAAATACCAAACCTAAAGTTCCTTGAATATGCGATCGCATACTATCAAAACTACTTAAAGAGTGCTTATAATATATCTGCGGATTTATACCAATTTTATCAGTTATCCAATAAATACCTCCTGCTCCAATATTAAAAGTAGGTGTCATTTTTTTTTTAGAATCTACAACACTTGCTCCTATAAAAGCATACGGACTAAATTTTTCCATAACCGCATTAAAGTTGTAACGTACAGATCCGTCTATAGAAAAATAACTAGCAGAATTATTGATTAACCCAATATCATCAATCGTATTAACAGACATTGCTCCATCAATAGACAAACGCTCACCAACTGGCATTGTTAAACTAAGTACAGGAACTTGAAATTGATACGCATCACCAATAAAAGCAGCATCACTTGTGCTAAATTTTGTAATTCCCATACCAATTCCTACCTGCCATGAATCATTTAAATTTTGTGAAAATAAATTTACAGACAAACAAAGTACGGTAAAAAGTAATATTTTATTTTTCATTAATTGGGGGGATTTTATAATAAAAACTTGATTGAATGCAATTTAGTATAAAAATTTTAAATAACATTTGTTTTTATAGGTATTGAATAAATTTATTAAAAAATATTTAAAATAGATTTTTTTAATTAAAATATGATTTAAAAACAGCGTTTTAACGTTTTTATTTTTTTGATTAAACACATATCATCTTAATAATTTAAAAACCTTTTAAATGAGGTTTAAATCGATTTTTTCTTTTAAAAAATTAAGTAAAAAAGGATTGTTTAAATAGCATAATTAATTTTTATACAGATAGATTTAAAATCAATTTTATAAATTAAAAAGACAAAAAAATAATATCCTATTTTTGTAAAAAAATAAAACGTTGAGTAAGCAAACTATTGTAAATAATTACCAACAATCTGGTAATGTAAATCAAATTGTAAAAGCACTTCAACAAGAACAACATCATTTTCAAATAACGAATTTGGTTGGTTCTTCGTTGTCTTTTGTTATTTCTGAAAGTTTTAAAAAAGCTGATAAACCCTATTTGTTAATCTTTAACGATAAGGAAGAAGCAGCGTATTATTTAAACGATTTAGAACAATTATTGGGCGATAAAAATGTGTTGTTTTATCCGGGCTCTTATCGCAGACCTTATCAGATAGAAGAAACTGATAATGCCAATGTATTGTTACGATCAGAGGTTTTAAACCGAATTAATTCGCGCAAAAAACCAGCGATAATAGTAACTTATCCTACTGCCCTATTCGAAAAAGTAGTTACTAAAAAAGAACTAGAAAAAAATACACTTAAAATTACGGTTGGCGAAAATGTATCGCCCGATTTTGTAAACGAAGTATTGTTCGAATACAATTTTAATCGAGTTGACTTTGTTACCGAACCAGGAGAGTTTTCAGTGCGTGGAGGAATAATCGATGTGTTTTCATTTTCTAACGATGAACCGTATCGAATGGAGTTTTTTGGTGATGAAGTAGATAGTATTAGAACTTTTGATGTAGAAACCCAACTTTCTAAAGAAAAACTGAAGAAAGTTTCTATAATGCCGAATGTAGAAAACAAAACGTTACAAGAAAGCAGAGAGAGTTTTTTAAAATACATTTCAGCAAAAACGGCCATTTTTGTAAAAAATAACGAGATACTTACTGAGAATTTAGACAAGTTTTTTAGAAAAGCAGAACTATCGTTTAATGAATTATCTACTGACCTTAAACATTCAAAACCTTCAGAATTATTTTGTGATGGTACTTTAATAAAAAAACAATTAGCAGATTTTACGACAGTTAATTTTGGAAAAAAAAGTCATTCCGAACTTGTTTCAGAATCACATAATGCAACACAGAAACAAGTTCAGAGTAACGTAATTTTTAACACCCATCCGCAGCCCTCTTTCAACAAAAAATTCGATTTGTTAATTCAGAATTTTAACGAATTTTCAGCAAAAGGATTTACCAATTACATATTCTGTTCTAACGATAAGCAAGCACAACGATTTCACGATATTTTTGATGATAACGAAGCTAAGGTTTCTTATGAAACTATTGTATTTCCGTTATATCAAGGGTTTGTAGATTTAGAAAACAAAATTGTTTGTTATACCGATCACCAAATATTTGAGCGTTATTATAAATTCCGATTAAAAAACGGATATGAGAAAAAGCAATCCATTACTTTACAAGAACTTACCAAGTTAGAAATTGGAGATTACGTAACGCATATCGATCACGGAATTGGAAAGTTTGCTGGATTGCAAAAAATTGATGCACAAGGAAAAAAGCAAGAAGCCATTAAACTTATTTATGGCGATCGCGATATTTTATATGTAAGTATTCACTCATTACATAAAATATCAAAATTCAATGGTAAAGATGGTAAACCGCCTAAAATATACAAGTTAGGTTCTGATGCTTGGAAAAAAGTAAAACAAAAAACCAAAGCAAGAGTTAAGCATATTGCCTTTAATTTAATTCAGTTATACGCAAAACGAAAATTACAAAAAGGATATGCTTTCGGACCGGATACGCACATGCAGCACGAGTTAGAAGCAAGTTTTATTTATGAAGATACGCCAGATCAATTTACATCAACACAAGATGTAAAAGCCGATATGGAAAAAGCACAACCTATGGATCGCTTGGTGTGTGGTGATGTTGGTTTTGGTAAAACAGAAGTTGCTATTCGTGCAGCTTTTAAAGCAGTTGATAATGGCAAACAAGTAGCAGTTTTAGTACCAACCACTATTTTAGCATTTCAGCATTTTAAAACCTTTACCGAGCGTTTAAAAGACTTTCCGGTTACTATCGATTACCTAAACCGTTTTAGAACCACAAAACAACGTAACGGTGTTTTAGAAGGTGTTACCAATGGTAGCGTAGATATTGTAATAGGAACCCATCAATTAACCAATAAAAAAATTAATTTTAAAGATTTAGGATTGTTAATTATTGATGAAGAGCAAAAATTTGGAGTTGCCGTAAAAGACAAGTTAAAAACGATTAAAGAAAATGTAGATACCCTAACGCTAACCGCTACTCCTATTCCGCGTACATTACAGTTTAGTTTAATGGCAGCACGAGATTTATCAGTTATAAAAACGCCGCCACCAAACCGTCATCCGATAGAAACTAATGTCATCCGCTTTAGCGAAGAAACAATTCGGGATGCTATTTCGTATGAAATTTCTCGTGGTGGACAAGTATTTTTTATTCATAACAGAATCGAAAATATTAAAGAAGTAGCTGGTTTGTTACAACGCTTGGTACCGAATGCTAAAATCGGAATTGGGCACGGACAAATGGAAGGTAAAAAGTTAGAGGAATTGATGCTTGGTTTTATGAACAACGAGTTTGATGTTTTAGTGTCTACCACGATTATCGAAAGCGGATTAGATGTACCAAATGCCAATACTATTTTTATCAATAATGCCAATAACTTCGGATTGTCAGACCTCCACCAGATGCGTGGTCGGGTTGGGCGATCAAACAAAAAAGCATTCTGTAATTTTATTACGCCGCCTTTTCATATGATGACTGATGATGCGCGTAAACGTATTGAAGCTTTAGTGTTATTTTCTGATTTAGGAAGCGGATTAAATATTGCTATGAAGGATTTAGAAATTCGTGGTGCTGGTGATTTATTAGGTGGTGAACAAAGCGGATTTATTAATGATATTGGATTTGATGCTTATCAGAAAATATTACAAGAAGCTATTGAAGAACTGAAAGAAAACGAGTTTAAAGAACTGTATCCGGTAAACGAAAATGTGCCGAAAGAATATGTAAAAGAAGTACAAATTGATACTGATTTTGAAATTCTTTTTCCTGATGATTATGTAAATTCTGTAACAGAGCGATTGAGTTTATACAACAAATTAGGAGCCTTAACTAAGGAGGAAGAATTGGTAGAATTTGAAAGTCAAATTACCGATCGTTTTGGAGAATACCCAACGCAGGTTCAAGATTTATTAGACAGTGTTCGTATAAAATGGTTGGCAAAAGAACTTGGTTTAGAGAAAGTTATTTTAAAACAAAAACGTATGATTGGTTATTTTGTTTCTAATCAACAAAGCGGATTTTATAATACGCCAGCATTTTCAAAAATGGTGGATTATGTTAAAAAAAATCCGAAAAGCTGTGTAATGAAAGAAAAAACCACCAAAAACGGATTGCGATTATTAATCACTTTTATTAGAATTGATACGGTAAATACGGCTTTAAAAATATTACAAAAAGTATAAAACGAATGTCATTTCGAGCAGAGTCGAGAAATATGGATATATCAATTGAATTTTTAACCTCTCGACTGTACTCGAACAAATAATAATTACTCTCGATATTTAAGCGTTATTCTTAACTTGTTTCAGAATCACATTAAAAGATAAAATAACAACATGCGAACCTGAAATAAGTTCAGGTTAACGTAAAAGTAAGTTGTTATTAATTTACAGCTAATCAATAAATAATCAATGCAAAACTCACATTTTAAAAATTTATCAGGTTTATTATTAGCTACTTTTTTTATTAGTACCTCAGGTGTTTTAGGTAAATATATTGCCATGCCATCTGAAGTAATTGTGTGGTTTCGTTCGGTTTTAGCCATGATTTTTTTATATGCTTTTTGTCGATTTAAAAAAATTGATTTAAAGCTAAAATCAACCAAACATATTATTCCGTTTGTTATAAGCGGTTTATTTATGGCAGCCCATTGGATTACCTATTTTTATGCTTTAAAACTATCAAATGTTGCTTTAGGAATGTTGTCTTTATATACCTTTCCGGTCATAACAGCTTTACTAGAACCATTGTTTTTAAAGGTAAAATTCAGTCCAATTCATATATTTTTAGGATTGCTCGTTTTACTCGGAATTTATATTTTAGCGCCAGAATTTACCTTAGGGAACACACAAGTTCAAGGAATTTTATTCGGCTTACTTTCTGCCTTGTGTTATTCCATCAGAATATTAATTTTAAAACAATATGTAATTCAATATAACGGTACGATGTTAATGTTTTACCAAACGTTAATCATTACAATTTGTTTGGCTCCAGTATTATTTTTTATGGATGTATCTGGCTTCCAAAGTCAACTCCCCTATTTACTATTAATTGCATTGTTAACTACTGCAATTGGGCATACTATGATGGTACACTCATTTAAACATTTTTCGGTATCTACGGCAAGTATTATTAGTAGTGTACAACCTATTTTCGGAATTATTTTAGCGTTTATTTTTTTAAATGAAATTCCGAATACAAATACTTTTATTGGCGGAAGTTTAATTTTAGCAACCGTAATAATTGAAAGCATCCGAAGTAAAAAATAAAGATTGACTATATTTACGCATAACCAAAACTTAAACAATGCGTAAACTTTTATATTTATTCATTTTAGCACTCGTTTTCAGCTGTTCATCTAAGCCAGTAGGAAAAGAATTATCAAACATAAAAATTGCTAGAGATGTGTACGGAGTTCCGCATATTATGGCAAAAACCGATGCTGAGGTTGCCTACGGATTGGCATGGGCACAATGCGAAGATGATTTTGTTACTTTTCAAGAATTAATGGCTGCTTGTAAAGGAATGTTGGGCGAAATTAAAGGTCAAGATGGTTTGGTGGCAGATTTCGGAATTAAATTTATGGGACTAAAAGAAATCGCTGATAAAAAATACGATACCGATGTTACTGGCGATTTTAAAAAGTATTTAGAAAGTTTTGTTGATGGGGTAAATGCATATGCAACTTTACATCCAGAAAAAGTATTGTTAGACGATTTATTTCCGCTTACAGGCGCTGATATTATTACAGGTTATTTGTTAGGTAATTTAGAGGTTTCTCACGCAGGAGACGATTTAAAAAAGATTTTAGGAGGTACGATTATCAAAGATTTAAAGAGCGATGTTCCTAAAGGATCTAATGCTTTTGCTTTTTCTAAAAAGAAAACTACGGACGGAAAAACGTATTTGGCAGTAAATTCTCATCAACCATTAGAAGGTTGGTATTCTTGGTACGAAGCGCATTTAATATCAGAAGAAGGAATGAATATTTTAGGCGGAACATTTGCTGGTGGAATCTGTATTTTTCATGGAGCAAACGAGAATTTAGGTTGGGCGCATACGGTAAATCATGCCGATTTTTCTGATGTCTATAAACTTGAAATGCACCCAGAAAAAGATGATTTTTATAAGTTTGATGAGGATTGGGTGGAATTAAAACAAAAAACATATTGGTCTTGGTTAAAATTAGGTCCTATTAAAGTGCCGATTACAAAATCTATTTACGAAAGTAAATACGGACCTACTTTTAAAACAGATGATGGTGTTTTTGCATGGCGATTTGTGGTTGGAAAATCAATAAGAATGGCAGAACAATGGTATAGAATGAACAAAGCCAGTAATTTTAAAGAGTTTAAAAACGCTTTAGAAATGCGCGGAATTGCTGCGTTAAACATTGTATATGCTGATAAAGAAGACAATATTTATTATGTAAGTAACGGAAGCTTCCCAAAAAGAGATCCGAATTACGATTGGAGTAAAGTTTTACCAGGAAATACTTCAAAAACTTTATGGAATAATACGTTGGTTCCTTATGATAGTTTGCCACAAGTTTTAAATCCGTCGAGCGGTTGGGTTTTTAACACCAATAATACGCCATTTTCTGCTACGGATTCTGTCAATAATTTTAAAGAAACTGCTTTAAATAAACAAATGGGTTATCAAGTTACAGGAATGGAAAATAACCGAAGTTCTCGTTTTTTAGAGTTGATGCAAGCGTACGATTCTATTTCGTATGAAGATTTTAAAACCATTAAATACGATAATCAATATCCGAAGAAAATGATGACCAGAACCGCATTAAATTTAGAAGATTTAATGCACTTAAATCCGGCTGAGTATCCAGAAATTTCTGATGCTATTCAATTATTAAATACTTGGGATAGAAAAACGGATAAAACCAATAAAACAGCGGCTTTATACATTTTAACTTGGATGCATTTAAATGAAAAAAGAAAACAAGAAGGACGCGAAGTTAGAAGAGGTTCTATAACTTTAGAAGATTGTGTTTTCGGAATTACAAAAGCCAAAGAAGAATTGTTAAAAAACTACGGTTCGTTACAAATAGAATTGGGCGAACTGCAACGACACACTCGTGGAGATGTAAATTTACCAATTGGTGGTGCGCCAGATGTTTTAGCAGCAATTTATGCTAAAAAAGTAAATGAAACCGACAAAACATATAGGGCTTTTGCAGGTGAATCTCATATTGAATTAATTCGTTTTAGTGATAAAGGAACAGAAATAGAAACCATAAATTCATACGGATCTAACGCAAATATTGGCGATAAACATTCCACTTCTCAAATGGAAGATTTTACCAATTATAAGCTAAAAAAAATGACTTTAGATAAAGCTGAGGTTTTAAAAAATGCAGTAAAAATTTACTCTCCAATGCAGGTTGTTGAAGAGTAAATTAAAAACGAAATTTTAAACTTGCTAATATCTGAGAAGGCCTAATGTTATAGGTTGTTTTTATAGTTGAAAAATTTGAAATAAATACATTTTCATATAGAGATGTATTTAAAATATTGTTCCATTTTAATTCAAAACTCATTCCTTTTTTAGAAAAATTATGTCTGTAAATTGCATTAAAAAAATTATTGTTTTGATTGGTAAGTAAGTTATTTGAATAACGCTCAAAACTTAATGTAAGCAGTTGTTTATCATTTATAAAAAAAGTAGCATCAGTATTTAAATTTAAACGCTTAGCTTCTTGCAATTGATTATTGCTATAAAAGTTATTAGTAGTTGCTAAAGTTAGGTTAGAATTAATGTTTAACCAGCTTATAACATCGGTATCTAACGTTGCTTTAAGTTGTTTTTGTTTGTTTTTTACCTCCGTAAATGTATTGTTTAAAAATTGTTCTTTTTTAGAAATCAATAAACTACCTTTTAAGGAAATGGTAGTGTTTAAATTAGCAAAATATTTACTTATTTTTAAACTATAATTGTTATTTATACGTGTGTTTTCTTTTTTAATTGAAGAAATTGACACAGCTCCATTATTATCATAATCATACTGATATATTAAGTTTGATGTATTATGAGTATTCATAAAATAGCCATCAATAAAAACACCGTTTACAAGATTTTTATAAGCAATATTAAATTTACTTTTAATTTTTGTATTTGTAGGAATTTGTGAAGTATATGCTTTTATATTTCTATAATTATTTACAATATAACCGGTATATAACTCTTGTAAATTACCAAAACTTTTTTCTCTTGATAAACTAGTACTGATATTCCAGAACGCATTTATTTCTTTTGATAAATTAATGTTAGGTTCAAAGATTAATTCAGTTGTTTTGGTATTTTGAAGATTGTTTTTTTCTTTTCTATTAATTGTTAAATAACGAAAAGGCAATCCGATCTTAGCTTTAAAAAAATTGTTTTCAAATAAAATGGATGTTGAACTATAAATGTTCTTTTCACTAAATTTAGTGTTGTTTATAAAAGTATTATCAATAATTTTATCAGAAGAATCATCAATATAAATTCCGCTATTTAATTGCTGATTTTGATAATTAAATCCTAATTTTTGTTGCAAAGTAAAACGTTTATATGATTTTATTAATGCAAAGGAGTTATTTGTGTAAAAATTATGATGTGCTACTTTTTGCGTTAATTGGTTATACGGATTATTGTTTGTTAATAAACTTTCAAATTGACCAGGTGTAATACCAAGAGTATTTGAATTTGTATTATAAAACACTTGAGAGTTAGCGGTTATTAAATTCTTTTTAAAAGGAAATATCCATTTTAAGCTATTGTTTATTTGAGAATTTGGTTTGTTAACTGCTTGATTTAGTTGATTACTGTTAACACTACCTGTTTCTGAATTCCAAGAAATATTATAATCTAACGTGTTTTTAAAATAGCCTTTGTCAGTATTTTTTTCTAAAATAAACTTTGATTTTAATTCGTTAAATTTTAGTTCATTTTTTTTGTTTTCATCAATTGTAATAGTATCATTTAAAGTAAAAACATCAGTATTTACAGTACCTATTTGCTTCTGAAAATCATTTACATATGAAATATTGGTTTTTAATTGATACTCATTTTTTAATTTTTCTAAGTAATTTAGACTTATTAAATGAATAGAATTGTCTAACCAGTTTTTTTCTGAAAAAGGTGGTCTAGATATCGGAGAAATTTGTACCCAATCTATAGGTTTTGCATTACTTTTTAGTAGTTGCATAAATTCATCAAAAGTTAATGCTTTTATATCTCTTTTTGCATTATAACCCGTATTATTACTTTGATAACTTATAATAGTTTGCTTTTTTTTAGAAAAAAACATAGGAGTACTATTTACATCCCATAAAAAAGGTGATACACCAGTACCCATTTTTGCAGTACCAATAAGTACATTTTTTTTCTTTAATTTAATATTTAACGAAGCTCTATCAGAAAAAACAACATCATTTAATACTTTTATAGGTTGATGGTTTTCTAATACCTGGATTCTTGAAACAGCATTTACAGGCATATTATTATTGGCTAAATTATACTTACCTTCAAGTAAATCTAAACCTTCTATATAATACTTTTGAATAGGTTTACCTTGATATAAAATAGTACCATCCAATTGTACATCAATACCAGGTATTTTTTTTAAAACATCAGCAATAACTTGGTCTTTTTGATTTTTAAAACTATTTACCGAGTAGTTTATGGTATCTCCTCGTTGTACAATGGGTTTGTTTTTTACAATAACCTCTTTTAATTGTTCGTTACTTTCATTTAAAGTAAAGTTTACTTCTGCATTTTTGTTTGAAATTATTTTTTGTTGAGATTTAAAACCCATATAAGAAACTTTAATTTTTAAAGAATCTGTTTTATTAGTGCTTAATGTATACATCCCTTTACTATTTGTAGCTGTATAGCTTAAAATAGTAGTATTTTTAATAGTTTCAATTATTACAGTAACGTTTTCTAAAGGTGTATTTTGTTCATCAACAATACGCCCTTTAATTGTGGTTTGTGCGACACAAAAACCACTTATAAAAATTAAAAAAAACAATAGTTTTTTACTCAAGCTCAATCGGGTTTCCTTTTTTTGTACCAATACTTTTTGCAGTTTTTTTCATTCTTATTCTTGACTCACCTATTGCTCTTTCTGTATGTTTATTAAAAACAGCTTTAACACTTTTTAAATACGTTTTTGAAGTAACTTTAATTACTTTATTACCAACTTTTTGTTGTGGCATTTTTTTAGTTTCCTTTATAATTTCTATTAAGGTAAAAGAGTAATGATCTTGGGTATCGGCAATTTTAAAAATTAAGCCAGGTAAGCCATAAAATTTCCAAGGACCGTCTTGTATAGGTATTGAGGTACTAAACCAAGCTTTATAATTTCTGCCTTTATATGTTAGGGTAGCTAACAGGCATTTATAACCTAATAATGTGTTGGTTGTGTTGGTGATTTTCCAATTAAAAACTGGTAGTTTTGTCCTTGGAAATTCAAAGGTTTTTAACATTAAATTATTCTGAAAGATAAAATCTTTAATCCGATAATTTTTTTTAATAGATGACTGTATTTTGTTTTTAGGGTGTGCTTGTTTTATATCAGAAAGTTCGTAATAACTACCGCCTCTTTTTTTAATAGCTACTCTAGCAGAATCAATAATTAGCTTAGTAGGGCTTATATAAATACTACTTTTTTTACCAACAAACAAGCTCATGTTTTCTGTATCAATTATATTATTGTTGATTGCATCTGGTTGTACAGATACTTTATAGGTAAATTTATAATTATAGTTTTCTTGTTGCCCAAAGCATATAAAGACGGAAAGTAATAGTGAAAGCGTAAAATATTTTTTCATAGTAATTTTTTTGTTTAAAAATAAATGTTTGATGTGTAAAAATTGCACATCAAACATTATAAATTTAATTACCAAGTTTTGTCAAAACCTCCATTAAAATATTCTTGTAAGAGCTCATTTCCTCCTTCACAATCTAACCATTCTTGAAATTCAGCTTCATCAAAAATATCATCAGAAGACATACCTGCATCATCAAATTCATAAGATGTACCGCAAGAAGTAAGTATTGTATGAGGAGGTGCAATGTTGTTAGTTACACAAAAAGCATTTGTTGTAAATACAACGGCAATTACTACTAATATTTTTTTCATTTTTTATGTTTAAAAAGTTAATAAATAGTTTATTAAAACGTAGTAGCACGTTTTAACTTTAATTTTAAGATCTTAAGAAACTAATAAAAGAAAGTTGCGCAATTTTTATTTTCTTTATTAGGGGGTGCTAGCAATTTTTAAAGAAGTAGCAAGTTTCTTCAAAAAAACATTTCAAACCTAAAAAAAAAAACGGAAGTCACAACTTTTTAATGAAAACTTTATTAATAAATTTTCTGCTGTTGCTGTATAATACTTTTTAGGGTTACATCTTCGTAATTTCTACGAACAAAACTTAAGGCATTGTCTAGTATTTCGCCCATTCCGTCGCTATCTCTAAAATTAATATCACCTGTAAACTCGAAAATTTCAGCTTTTAATTTTTTAATATTTTTAGGTATCGAAATATTGTCTGATTTCATTGCGGCAAGCAATCTGTTTAATCGAGAACGAGAACCTAAAATTCGTTTTGCAACGATAGATCGTTCTTCTAATTGATACTGCTCTACCGATTCTGAAGTTAATTTTTTGGCAACTAACTGTACCATTTTTAAGTTTTCTTTAAAAAACTGCGGATAATAAACTTTAAATTTTCCTTCGTAACATTGCTGATCAAAATCTATAGGGCGAATTTTATACACCACATTTTCAAAATCGTGTGTTGGCACCACAACATAATTGTACGAACGCATATCGCCTAATAAACGAATCATACAACGCTCGTTAAACTTTACAAATTCTTTGGCAATTTGAGCTTTTTCAATTTCTAAACAATCAGCTAAATAATCTTTGATAAAAATATCACCCGGAATACCAGAAATATGCTCTTCAATTAAAGTATCTTGATGTACTAAAAAGTTTAAATTATAAGGCGATAAAATATCTTCTAACTCTAAACCATAAATACGAGAAGCATCGGTTTTTTTTACATAAAAATAGGTGTAATTATCGTTTAAAATATTTCGGACCTTTACTCTAAATGGCTGCGAATTACCAAACGTACAAAAATCTACAGCATCAATATTTAAGTGTTTTATACTGGCATCCGACCCGTTAGAGTGTAAAATATTATATACTTTTTTTAAACTGAAATCTATTTCTTGACGCTCAAATTCGTTGTAATATACACGCACCCAAAGTGTATCATTATCATGTTTGTCATACACGGCAATCGATCCGTGAAAACGCAACAAATCATCATAAAAAATTGGAATTTGAATGGTTCTGTTGTGCCTTTTTAAATAATTAGACAATTTTTTATTAACAGGATATGCAGGTTTTCTTTGCGATATTAATTTTTCTTGCGCCATAGCCTCAAAGGTACTAAATGGCAAACAATTTACCGGGCAAAGGTTTTATTATACCTTTTAGTTCCATTTCTAGTAATATTGATGATAATTTATATACCGGAATTTCACATTTTAAGGCGATAACATCTAATAATTGTTTGCCATTTTCATGTAAAAAATCATACACTTTTTGTTCAGTATCGTTTAAATTAACAAATAATTGTTGCTGTATAGCGCTTGTTTGTTGCGGTTGTTGAATATCCCAATTCAACATTTTTACAATGTCACTTGCCGAGGTTAATAAATGTGCTTGGTTATTTTTTATAAGATGATTACAACCTTTGCTAAACATATCGGTAGTTCTGCCCGGTAAAGAAAAAACATCACGATTATACGAGTTTGCAATATCTGCAGTAACTAAAGAACCTCCTTTTTCGGCAGATTCTAAAATAATTGTTGCTTTTGAAATGCCTGCGACAATGCGATTACGTTTTAAAAAATTTTCGCGAAGAGGCTGCTCATCATGCCAAAATTCGGTTATAAATCCCCCATTTTTAGTTACTTCATTACTATATTTTTTATGAACCTTCGGATAAATTTGTTCCATTCCGTGAGCCATTACAGCAATGGTTTGTAAGTTGTTTTTAATAGCCGCTTTATGAGCACAAATATCAACTCCGTAAGCAAATCCGCTAACAATTATCGGATTGTATTTTGTTAAATCATTAATTAATTGATTACAAAAATCACGACCATACGAAGTAATTTTTCGGGTACCAACAATAGAAACAATTTTTTGATTGTTGAGGTTTATATTTCCGTCTTTAAAAATTAGTATTGGTGCATCAATACAATGTTTTAAATTCTGCGGATAATCATCCGCTAAAAAATAAGAAAACTGAAGGTTATTTTTATTGATATAAGCCAGCTCCTCCTCTGCTCTTTTTATGTTGGTAATGTTAAATAAACTATTTGTTACATGTGCGCCAATTCCGTTTATTTTTTGCAAAGTTGTTGCTTTTTCTTTAAACACTTGTTCTACACTACCAGTAGCTGCAATTAACTTTTTTGCTAAAATATCGCCTACATTTTTAGTAGTTTGTAATCGTAAAATAGCAAGTGTTTTTTCGTGTTTCATGCGGCAATAATTTGATTATCAATATACAAAAAAACTGTTGATAAAATTTAGATACAAAACAGCAATTAGTCAGTAAAAAAACTATATTTGTTATTATGACATTAGCCAACTTTATAAACGATTTATTATACAGATATGATTGCGTAATTGTTCCTAATTTTGGAGGTTTTGTAACCAACAAAATAGGTGCTAAAATGAATGATGCTACTCAAACATTTTATCCGCCGAAAAAACAAATTACTTTTAATTCGTATTTGCAGCATAACGATGGTTTATTGGCAAATTACGTTGCTTCAAACAAAAATATTTCTTTTGAAGAGGCAACTACTTTTATTGCAAATGAAATTACTGCATGGAAAAAAGAACTTGAAACGAGTTCGGTAAAAATAGCTCTTGTTGGAAGTTTATCTTTAAACGAAGCTAAAAAAGTTGTTTTTGAACCAAATAAAGACAGTAATTTTTTAGTTGAATCTTTTGGTTTATCAGCAGTTGAAACCGCTTCGGTAACAAGGTTTAAAGAAAAAGTAAAACCATTACCAGTAGTTACAAAAGAAAATAATCGTCCAGTTTTTATAAAATATGCCGCAACGGCAGCTATTTTAGTTGGTGTGGTTTATGTTGGTTGGAATCGTATACAAAAACAATCTGAAAAAGAATTGTTTGCCACACAGCAAAAAGAGGAAACTAAAAAAATACAATCTGCAACTTTTGTAATTGATAATCCGTTACCTACTATTAACTTAAATGTAGATAAAGCTGAAAATGAACATTTTCATATTATTGCAGGCGCATTTCAGGAAGTAAAAAACGCTGAAAATAAATTAACTGAATTGCAAGCATTAGGATATGATGCTAAAATAATTGGTAAAAATAAATTTGGTTTAACGCAAGTTACTTTCTCTAGTTATAACTCTAAAGAAGTTGCACGTAAAGAGTTAACCAAAATTAAAGAAACAATTAGCGAAGATGCTTGGTTATTGATTAAATAATCACTTTTTAAATTACCTACTTTTTAGCTTTATGTATATCTTTGCATCAAAATTTTAATTGATGAGAGCTAGAACACCTAAAGAATCATTAACGGTACTTACTGATCTTGTTTTACCAGGAGAAACGAATTATTTAGACAATCTTTTTGGAGGAGAGTTATTAGCTCGTATGGATAGAGCTTGTAGTATTGCTGCACGCCGTCATTCTAGACGAATTGTGGTTACAGCCTCTGTAAATCATGTTGCGTTTACAAAATCGGTTCCTGTAGGAAGTGTAGTTACTTTAGAAGCTAAGGTTTCACGAGCTTTTAAATCGTCAATGGAAATTTATGTTGATGTTTGGATAGAAGACCGTCAATCTGGTGAAAAAACAAAGGTAAACGAAGGTATTTATACATTTGTTGCTGTTGATGAAACGGGTAAACCAGTTCCGATTCCACCAATTGAACCAGAAACCGAGTTAGAAAAAACTCGTTTTGATGCTGCACTACGTAGAAAGCAATTAAGCTTAGTTTTAGCGGGTAAATTAGATCCTAAAGAAGCAAAGGAATTAAAAGCGTTGTTTTTAGGATAAAAACAGTTTAAACCTTATCTAAATTACCATCTTCTGATAGTAAGATGGCAACTGATTTTGTTTTTTCGAATTGAGAAAAGATAATAATCATAATTACGGTAATTGGTACACTTAAAATCATACCAGTAATACCCCAAATTTTTCCCCAAATTGCTAGTGAAAGTATGGTTACAAGCGGACTTAAATTTAGTGATTTACCAAATAATTTAGGCTCAATAATATTACCAACAATTACCTGAACAGAACCTACGGCAACTAATACAATTAAAAATGGTGTGAATTCGCCAAATTGAATTAAACTAAAAATAGCAGGAAAAATTGTTGCTATTAAAGAGCCAATTGTTGGTATATAGTTTAATAAAAAGATTAAAAAAGCCCAAAACGGAGCGCTATCTACACCAACCATTAATAAAACAAAATAGCTTAAAAAGCCTGTTAACAAACTTACATAGGTTTTTAATCGCAAGTAATTAGAAATTGAAAATTCTATTTTACTTAACATAGCTTGCATACTTGCATATTGCTCTTCTTTTTGAGCAAACATTTTAATTAATTTTCTTTTAAAACTACTTTCTTCTAAAAAGATAAACAAGGCATAAATTATAATCATAAAAGTATCGCCTAACAAGCTGCTAATACCGTTTGCGATGTTTCCTAAAACCGATCCGTAGTTAAAATCACCTATTACCGATTTTATTGATTTGATAATATCAATATGAAAATAAGCATCTAAATTATTAATAATAGCCCCAATATTTGGCTCATATTTTGAGTACGAAGTAGATAAATTTGTAATACTATTGGTAATAATGCCTGACACAAAACCAAAACTTAAAACGATAATTGTAAATACAAAAAGATTACACAACCAAATAGGAATAAACTTTTTAGCAAAAGGTATTTTATAAATGGTTTTACGTATTTCACGTGTTAAAAACCAAAAAATTAAAGCAAAAATAAACGGAATTAAAATTCCTTTACCAATAACTAAAGTGGTAATTACAGCAATAATTATGATGATAAAATTTGCAGAATTTTTCATTTATTTAATTTGTACGAATCCAACTTGAGGGATTTAATTTAGAGGTATTTTTAAACAATACAAAAAGTAATTTTGTTTTACCCGAAATTTTATCAGTAAAAATTTTACCTACTTTATCACCTGTTTTTACAACATCACCTTTTTTTACATACACATTTTCTAAATTATTGTAAGAAGATATATAACTACCGTGTTGTATTAATACTGATTTTTTTCCTCCAGTTTGCGATTGCAAGGCTAAAACTTTACCATTAAAAATGCTTTTAGCATCAGTATTTGCTTTGGTTACAATATGTAAACCTGGACTGTTTATTTTAATACCAGAAAATGTAGGATGCGGTTGTATACCATATTTTCTAGTAATAATTCCATTAACTGGCCAAGGTAAACGGCCTTTATTTTGTTCAAAATTGGCTAATAATTTCTTTTCAGCAGCATCTAAAACAAATCCCGAAGTTCCTTTTTTAGTTGCCTTTTTACCTTTATTTGCCTTAGCAATGGCATCTTTAATTAATTTATCAATACGATCGGTTATCTTCTTATCTTCTTTAATTTTTCTTTGTAAATTTCGCTTGTATTTCTTTTCGTCTCTTTTAATTTTAGAAACTAATTTTTCTTGACTTTTTTTATCAGATTCTATTTTTTCTTTTTGCGATTTTTCATCAGAAATTAATAACTCTTTTACTTTTTTCTTTTGAATTAACGAGTCGTTAAAATGTTTAATTTCAGTAGTTCTAACAACAATATCTTCTCCTTGTTTTTTTCGATAATCATTGTATTGTTGCATGTATTTTAACCGCTTATAAGCCTGATAAAAACTTTCTGAAGAGAGTAAAAACATGGTTTTACTTTGTTGCGATTTACTTTTATGTGTTTTTACAACCATATCAGCATATTCTTTTTTTAATTTTTTTAGCTGATCGTTGTAATTAGCAAGCTGTTTTTCGTTTGCTTTTATTTCTTTTGATAATTTTTTAGTTTCTAACTCAATTACCTCAATTAATTGCGCTCTTGTATCAATTTTTTGATTTAAATCTTTTAAATCTTCTAAAACATTTCCTTTTTCTTTTTTAGCTTTAAATAACAAATTATTAATCTGTTTAATTTCATTTGTAAGCTTTTTGTGTTTTTTTTCCAGCGTTTTTCTTTCTTGACTAAACGAAGAAAATCCTGCTAAAAAAAGGCATAAAAACGAGATGTATAAAACAGTTTTATTCATTATAATTTAATTTCTTTATAGCCATTTGGCATTTTAAAACCAATATTTAACTTGGTGTTAAAAATTACCGATTTTGTAGTAATATCAATATTGGTAATGCTATTTTGTTGTTTTGCATTAATGGTAATTTTATTAGGAAATAAAACACCATTTTTAGTAGAATATTTTGGGTACGCGATATCTAAACGTTGCTTTTTAATAGAATTTACTAACGATTGTTTATCTAGCTTATAATTTATCGGATTTACGTAAAAAAAGATGTCAAATAAATTTGATTGTTTTTTTGGTGAAAGTTGATAGGAATTTTTAACAATTTCTACTTCATGTCGTTTAGCTTTTACATCTAATAAAGCTTGCCCTAACAGCATATTTTGTAATTGATAAAAATTAATATCAGTGCCTAAAAGTTTTTTTAACATCGAAAAATCTCCATCAAAATAATTTTTAGTGTATGGCGAGTAAAATTGCACTTTTGTAGGCGTAATTTTGGCTTTAAAAACTGTAATAAGTTTGGTTCCTTTTAACCAAATAACAGTATCTTTTTTAATTTTCATTCGTACTGAAAACCCTACTTTTTCTTTCTTATTTTTATAATTTACTTTTAAACGAGCATCCACTGTTTTTTTATCAAAACTAGCTGCAATATGTTTTTTTGCCACTTTACGGGCAGATAGTTTTTTAATTACTGATGATTTATCAGTTATGTTTTTACTCGATTTACAAGAAGTAAAACTTAAAAATAATAAAATAAGTATTGTAAAATATTTCATAAAATTATTTTAGCACTTTGGCGGCTTTATTTTTATAAGAATTTGCTTTTTTTGTATTGTTTAAGCTTTTGTAAGCTCTAGCCATTTCTAAATAAAACTTTGCTTCAATTTTGTTGTTATCAATTACAAAATCAATGCCATTTTGTAAACTAAGTAATGCTTTTTTATGTTGCTTGTTATTGTTAAGTGCTTTACCGTTTATTAAATACACAAAAGGTTGTGCCGGAAACAAGGCTAAACCTTGCTCACTATATTTTAACAAATCAGTATCATTCTTTTCGGTTAATTCGTTTAGCAAAAGCTTTAAGTTAGTAAAAGTTTTTTCTTTTTTAAAAGCAGTTCGAAAATCGGAATTCACAGGTTTTTCTGCTGATTTTTTAACTCTAGATGGTCTATTATCTAGTTTATCTTGAATTTGCCGTAATCTCGAATTTAATAACTTTGCTTCTTTTAATTCAGTAAGTACTTTTTTAGCAGACGCTACATCTCTGTTTTGTAAATGTAAATAAACTAAGGTTTGCTTTTTCTTCGGATGTTTTGCTGCAATTTTTTGCTGTGTAATTATGGCTTCCTCAAAATTAGCAATTCTTCTTAAAATGGTAACTTTATGGGTTAACATCCAAAGGTTATCAGCATCTTTAGCTAAGGCTAAATTAACATAATCTAACGCTTCATTATTTCTTCCTAATTTTAAATAGTTTTTAGAAAACTCAAATAAAACCGATTTACTATTTGGTATTAAGTCGTTACAATTTTGTAAATATTCAATTGCTTTTTTGTAATTAAATATTGCTTTTTCTGAAAGTGCTTTAAAAAAGTTTTCTTGAAATTTGATGTTGTTTTTTTCACTAACATCTATAGCTGCAACTATGCTATCTTGCGAGTAGAAAGAAAGAGAATACAACATCAATAATAAAGCTAAAAAACCTTTAATTGTTGATGTTGTATGTATTATTTTTTTATGTAAGATCTGTATAATCACCTATACTTACCGATGTATAATTAGCATTATATTTTGCATGATTACCAATCATAGCGTTATCTAATTTTGCATTAGATATGTGAACATTTGTTTGAATTAATGAATTTACAATGGTTGAGTTTTCTACAACACTGTTTTCTCCAATAGAAACATAAGGTCCGATTTTGGTATTTTTTAAAACTACATTTTTACCCACAAAACAAGGTTGAATAATTTCTGAATTTTCTAATACAACGTCTGTAGCTACTAAATTGTTGCCATCGGCTTGTTCAAAACCTAAAACTTGCTTGTTGGTATCAACCGTTGGATCTTTTTTACCACAATCCATCCAAGCATCCACTTTACCAGGAATAAATTTAGCGCCTTGTTGTTTTAAAGACTCTAAAACTTCGGTTAATTGAAACTCCCCTGAAGGACGAATATCATTATCAATTAAATGTTTTATTTCTTCGCGAACTTTATCACCATCTTTAAAATAATAAATACCAATAATTGCTAAGTCAGAAACAAACTCTTTTGGCTTTTCAATAAAATCAGTAATAAATCCGTCGTTCAATTTTACTACTCCAAAAGCACTTGGGTCTGCTACTTGCTTTACCCAAATGGCACCGTCAGCATTGGCATCTAACGTAAAATCAGCTTTAAATAAAGTATCTGCAAAAGCTACAACACACGATCCGTTTAACGATTCTTTTGCACAAAAAATAGCATGCGCGGTTCCTAAAGCTTCTTCTTGAACATAAACAGAACCTTTAGCTCCTAAACTTTCGGCAATTGCAATTAATTTAGCTTCTGTATCTGCAGGAAAACCTTTCGCAGCAGTACCAATAATAAATGCAATTTCTTCTATTGGTTGGTTTACAACCGAAGTAATATCTTCAACCAAACGCTGTACTATTGGTTTACCCGCTATAACAGTTAATGGTTTTGGTGTTGTAAGCGTATGTGGTCTTAAACGAGACCCAATTCCAGCCATTGGAACGATTATCTTCATATTTTTCTTTTCGTTTTTTAACGGTGCAATATACCATTAATAAAGCATTGAAAAAAGTTACAAACCTTTGGGTATTGCCGCTATTAATGTTTTGGTATAATTGGTTTTTGGATTTGTATAAATTTCATCAGCATCAGCAATTTCTTCTATTTTACCTTTATTCATTACTACCAATTGATCGGCCATGTATTTTACAACTGATAAATCGTGAGAAATAAAAATATAGGTAAAATTAAATTCTGATTTTAATTGATTTAATAAGTTTAAAACCTGAGCTTGTACCGATACGTCTAAAGCAGAAACAGATTCGTCACAAATAATTAATTTTGGTTGTAAAGCAATGGTACGAGCAATACCAATTCGTTGTCGCTGTCCGCCAGAAAATTCATGCGGATATCTATGAAAATGTTCTTTGTCTAACCCAACTTTTTCTAATAAATTATACACATATTCTTTACGTTCTTTAGTAGAATTTAAAATATTATGGACTTTCATCGGTTCAAGAATGGCGTTACCAACAGTAATTCTTGGGTTTAAAGATGAAAACGGATCTTGAAAAATAATTTGAATTTCTTTTCGTAGTTTTTTAAATGCTGATTTTGAAAGTTTTGTAATATCCGTTCCGTTATAAATTATTTGTCCTGATGTTGCCTTTTCTAACCGTAAAATAGTTCTACTTAAAGTTGTTTTTCCGCAACCGCTCTCTCCTACTAATCCTAAAGTTTCCCCTTCATAAATTTTAAAAGACACTTCATTTACTGCTTTTACAATGGTAGGTTTAGTAAACCAAGAAGCGTTAGAAATAAAATTTTTGTTTAAATTTTTAATCTCTAACAATGGTGTTTTTCCATATATTTTTTGATGAAAGGCAGTGCGTTCTTCATCAGAATATAAAGTATTATTTACAGTATTATTTATAAAATCGTTTACGGTTGGTAATATTTTAAATCGTTTTTCATTTTTAGGTTTCGAGTTTATAAGTGCTTTGGTGTAATTTTTCTTCGGATGTAAAAATACTTCACTCGTTTTACCCTGTTCAACAATATTTCCTTTATGCATTACAACTACGGTATTTGCAATTTCAGAAACCAATGCTAAATCATGAGAAATAAAAATAATTCCTATTTTATACTCTTGTTGTAATTCTTTTAAAAGTAAAATTATTTCTTTTTGCACGGTAACATCCAACGCAGTTGTAGGTTCATCAGCAATTAAAAGTAACGGTTTGCAAGCAATTGCCATGGCAATCATAACCCGTTGTTTTTGTCCACCACTTATTTGATGCGGATACGAGCTGTAAATAGCTTTTGGTCTTGGAAGTTTAACTTTTTCGAATAAATTAATAACCTCATTTTTTATTTCTTCGGATGATAGATTGGTATGTTGTTGTAAAATTTCAGCAACCTGAACACCACAAGATAAAGTGGGATTTAAAGAACTCATCGGTTCTTGAAAAATCATGGCTATTTTACTACCTCTAATTTTTTGAAAATCTTTATCAGTATATGTCAATAGGTTTTTACCATCAAATAAAACCTCTCCTTTTATATTCGCAAATTTTGGTAAAAGACCTAAAATAGCTAATGAAGTAATCGATTTTCCGCTACCACTTTCCCCTACAATTCCTACAATTTCATTTTTATTTAAATCAAAAGAAATATTGCTTACCACCGACGGAGCATTTTTAAAACTTATTTCTAGACTTTTAACTTGCAACATTTGCTTAAATTTTAATAAAAATACGATTAATATTTTTGAAATCTTTTTAAAAAACAAGGTTAAATGTAATTTATTGATAATTAATGATTAAGCTATAAGCCTATTGTTTTACTGGGTTTGTGGTAAGTATAAATGTTTAATTTTATGATTTTATCTATGTAAATGTTTAATTTTTATGAATAATATATTTTTTTATTATATTTGTGGCGTAAAATGATAAAAATTTAAGTTTTATTAACATAAAGTATCATTTTACTTAAACAACATATAAAAACCCTTCAAAAATGAAACACAAGTACTTAAAAGGTCTTGTATTGGCTAGTGTTGTCTTTGGATTAAATTTCCAGGCACAAGCTCAAGACAAAAGAGAAGTAGAACAAATTCGTAGTAAATACGATTTAACCAAGCTTCAAAAATTGAAAGGAAACTTTCAGAAAATTGCAAAAACAGAAAAGCAACAAGCTATACAAATAGCCAAACAAAAAGGTTGGAAAACGAAGTTTACAACCAAAAAAGGTAGTTTATTAGAACTGCAAAGAGTTGTTAACGGAAAACCTATTTACTACACTACTTATAATGTAGATGCGGCAAAATCAACAAGAACAAATCACTTAAATTCAGGAGGATCATTAGGGTTAAACTTAATGGGTCAGGGAATGACTGCCCATGTTTGGGATGGTGGTTTGGCAAGAACAACGCACCAAGAATATGATGGTGCTGGTGGAAATAACCGTTTTTCTATTGGAGATGGTACAACAGCAAGACATTATCATTCAGCGCATGTAACAGGTACCATTATGGCATCTGGTGTTGATGCAAATGCAAAAGGAATGGCACCACACGCAAAAGCTGTAGGTTATGATTGGAATAATGATAAAGCCGAAGTAACATCAGCTGCATCAAACGGAATGTTAATTTCTAATCACTCTTACGGATATGCAACAAGAAATCAACAAGGTCAAGTTCAATTACCACAAAATTATTTTGGAGGATATATTGAAGAATCAAGAGCATGGGATGAGATTTTATTTAACGCTCCAAACTTTTTAATGGTTGTTGCTGCAGGTAATGATGGTAGCGATAATAGTGCAAATACAAACCCAACAGGAGGTTATGGTTTTGATAAATTAACAGGGCATTCAGTTTCTAAAAATAACTTAGTTGTAGCCAACGCACAAGATGCAAATATTGATGCTAACGGAAATTTAGTTTCTGTAGCAATTGCACCAAGTAGTAGTGAAGGACCAACGGATGATTTTCGTATTAAGCCAGATATTACTGGTAACGGTTCAGGAGTTTATTCTACTTACGAAACTAGTGATACGGCTTATAATTCTATTACAGGTACTTCAATGGCTTCGCCAAACGTTGCTGGTTCTTTAATATTATTACAACAACATCACAAAAACTTAAATAATGGTAGTTTTATGAAAGCTGCTACTTTAAAAGGATTAGCACTACATACTGCTGATGATGCTGGTGCAGCAGGACCAGACGCTGTTTTTGGATGGGGATTATTGCATACTAAAAGAGCTGCTGTAGCAATTACCAATAAAGGAAATCAATCTAAAATAGAAGAATTAACATTAACATCGGGTCAAACATATACAATTACTGTAGATTCTGATGGTGTTAACCCATTATTAGCGTCTATTTCTTGGACCGATAGAGCAGGTACTGCAACATCAACAGTAAATTCAACTACGCCTGTTTTAGTAAACGATTTAGATATTAGAGTTTCTAAAAACGGAACAACATATTTACCATACGAATTAACAGGAGCAACTACCAATACTAAAAGAGACAACAATGTTGATCCTTTTGAAAGAATTGATGTATCAGGAGCTTCAGGAACATATACAATAACAGTAACTCATAAAGGATCTTTAACTGGTGGAAGCCAAAACTATTCTTTAATCGTAACTGGTATTACAGGTGCACCAGTTGTATGTAATGCTACTGTACCAACAGGAATTACAGCAACGGGAGTTGCTACAACAGGAGCAACTGTAAATTGGGCAGCAGTTACAGGAGCAACTTATGATGTTAGGTATAAAGCTACTTCAGCTTCTTCTTGGTCTACAAGTGCAGTTTCAACAACTACAAAAGTATTGAGTGGTTTATCAGCTTCAACAACATATGAAGTTCAAGTACGTAGCAAGTGTTCTTCAGGAAATTCAAATTATAGTGCATCAGTAAACTTTACAACACCAGCTGTTACAATTTCTTATTGTAATTCTAAAGGAAATAGTGTTGCTGATGAGTACATTCAAAAAGTTGTTTTAGGAACAATTAATAATACATCTGCGGGAGGTAATGGTTATTCTGATCACACTTCAATATCTACAGATTTAACAAAAGGAGAATCTAATACAATTACAATTACTCCAAAATGGACTGGAACAACGTATGATGAAGGTTATGGTGTTTGGATTGATTATAACCAAGATGGAGATTTCTCTGATGCTGGTGAAACAGTTTGGACAAAATCTAAATCGAAAACTACGCCAGTAAGCGGATCTTTTACAGTGCCATCTTCTGCCGTAAACGGAGCAACAAGAATGCGTGTAGTTTTAAAATATAATGCTACACCAACAGCATGTGAAACTTCTTTTGATTATGGAGAAGTAGAAGATTATACAGTGGTTATTGGCGCTTCTCAAGCAGATACAACAGCACCAAGTGCGCCAGCTAGTTTATCAGCATCAAATGTAGCACAAACAACATTAACGTTAAACTGGTCTGCAGCAACAGATAATGTAGGAGTAACGGAATATGATGTATACCAAGGAAGTTCAAAAATAGGATCTACAGCAAATACATCAGCAAACATTACAGGTTTAACCGCAGCAACAACTTATACATTTACTGTAAGAGCAAAAGATGCGGCAGGTAATGTATCATTAGCAAGTAATGTATTAAATGCAACAACGTTATCTAACCAAGTTTCTTATTGTGCATCAAAAGGAAACAGATCTACTTACGAATGGATTGATAATGTAGAGTTAGGTGGAATGACAAATGCAACGGCAGGAAATAGTGGTTACGGAGATTTTACATCTAAAGTAGCAACATTAGGTCAAGGAAGTTCAAACTCTATGATTGTAAGTGCTGGTTTTTCTGGTACAGCATACACAGAATACTGGGCAGTTTGGATTGATTTTAATCAAGACGGAACTTTTTCAGACAGTGAAAAAGTAGTTTCAGGATCATCATCAAGCGCAAATAATTTAACAGCAACGGTAGCTGTACCTTCTAACGCAACATTAGGACAAACAAGAATGCGTGTTTCTATGAAGTATGATGCAGCTCAAACAGCTTGTGAAAACTTTGCAGACGGTGAAGTAGAAGATTATACGGTTAATATTACCGCATCAAGCGCTAACTTAAATGTAATTTATACTGATGTTAATGCAGACGTTTTAGGTAATGAAGCTAGTTTAAGTTTAGTTGCATATCCAAACCCAGCAGTAAACAATATTCAAGTTAAATTAGCCTCTAAAGCTGATAACATGACTTATAAAATTGTAAACGTAATTGGTCGTGTAGTACAAAAAGGAAAGTTAAATTCGGCGAATATTAACGTTTCTAACCTTACAACAGGAATGTATATTTTAGAAGTAAATGACGGTCAAAAATCATTAAAAACTAAAATAATGAAGCAATAAAAAAGGTTTCTTATTAAATAAATAAAACCCGAGCAATTTGCTCGGGTTTTTTGTTTCTTTGCATAAAATTAAGAAGATGAATTACCTATCGGTCGAAGGCATAGCAAAAGCATACGGAGAAAAAGTGTTATTTGATAACATTTCTTTCGGAATTAATAAAGATCAAAAAATAGCTTTTGTTGCTAAAAACGGAAGTGGAAAAACATCTATTTTAAATATTGTAGCAGGTGTTGATGAAGCAGATTCTGGGCAAGTTGTTAGTAGAAAAGGTATAGATATTGCTTATTTATCGCAAGCGGATAATTTAAATGCCGATTTAACGATTGAAGAAACTATTTTTTCTACCGATAATAAAGTGTTATCAGTAATTAAACAATACGAAAAAGCAGTAGAAAATCCTGATAACGTAGATGCTTTTCAAGCAGCTTTTGAGTTAATGGAACAGCATAACGCATGGGATTTTGAAACGCAATACAAGCAAATATTATCGAAATTAAAGTTAGATAACCTACAATTAAAAGTAGAAAAACTTTCTGGTGGACAAAAAAAGCGTTTGGCATTGGCAATCGTATTGATTAAAAAACCAGATTTATTAATTTTAGATGAGCCTACCAATCATTTAGATTTAGAAATGATTGAATGGTTAGAAGCTTTTTTTGCTAAAGAAAAAATCACCTTATTTATGGTTACTCACGATCGTTACTTTTTAGAGCGTGTATGTAACGAAATTATAGAATTAGACAACGGACAATTATATAAATACAAAGGTAATTATTCGTATTACTTACAAAATAAAGAAGAGCGTTTAGCTTTAGAAGCCACGAATTTAGGAAAAGCTAAAAGCTTATTTAAAAAAGAATTAGATTGGATGCGTCGTCAACCAAAGGCACGTACTACAAAATCTAAATCTCGTATTGATGATTTTTATCAAATTAAAGAAAAAGCGCACAAACGTCGTAACGAACACGAAGTGCAGTTAGAAATTAATATGGAACGTTTAGGAAGCAAAATTATAGAGCTTCATAAAATGCATAAATCGTTTGATGATAAAGTAATTTTAAACGGATTTGATTATGTATTTAAACGCGGCGAACGTATTGGTATTATTGGTAAAAATGGTACAGGAAAGTCTTCTTTTTTAAACATGTTAACTGGTGGTATACCATTAGATGGTGGAAAAGTTGTTGTTGGTGAAACAGTTAAGTTTGGGTATTATACGCAAAGCGGAATTGTAATAAAACCAGGACAAAAAGTAATAGAAGTAGTTAAAGAATTTGGAGAATACATTCCATTATCTAAAGGACGAAAAATATCTGCAGGTCAGTTATTAGAGCGTTTTTTGTTTGATAGAAAAAAACAACACGATTTTGTAGAAAAATTAAGTGGTGGAGAGCAAAAACGATTGTATTTGTGTGCTATTTTAATTCAGAATCCTAATTTTTTAATATTAGATGAGCCTACTAACGATTTAGATGTTGTAACACTAAATGTATTAGAAAACTTCTTATTAGATTATCCGGGTAACTTAATGGTGGTTTCTCACGACCGTTATTTTATGGATAAAATTGTAGATAATTTATTTGTGTTTAGAGGTGAAGGACAAATAGATAATTTTCCTGGTAATTATTCTGATTTTAGAGCTTATGAAGACTCTAAAGTAAAAGAGGTTAAAGAAGTAAAGAAAGAAATTATAACACCAGTTAAAACAACTAAAAAGGGTGTTTTAAGTTTTAATGAAAAACGTGAATGGGGCTTATTAGAAAAAGACATTGAAAGACTTCAGAAAAAGAAAGAAACGATTGAGGGAAAATTTAATAGAGCTGAATTTTCTCCAGAAGAAATTAATGATAAATCAGTAGAGCTCCAGCAAATATCTGATGATTTAGAAGAAAAAGAAGAGCGCTGGTTAGAGCTTTCTATGAAAATAGAAGGCGAATAAATTTAAACTTTTATAATATCGGTATTTTCAATTATTGGTTTGTTTAAAAAGCGTAACAAAAGTTGCGCTACAGCAATTGTATCGCGTTCGCAATACTTAACAATACGCGGTAAGTTTTTTTCTTTATAATACACGTTGGCTACTTCGCTGCCATCAATATCTTGTTTGGGCGAAGGAATACCTAAAATAGAAGTCAATAATTTTAAAGAAGTATAGTGTTTGTAATCGCCAAATTTCCATAAATCTAGTGTGTCTAAATGCGGAACTTCCCATGGTTTTTTACCAAATAAATCGAGTTTTTTTGGTAAATCTATTCGATTAATAATCATTCTACGTGCTATGTACGGAAAATCGAATTCTTTACCATTATGGGCACACAATAAATGTTTATTTTGATTAAAATGTTTATCAAGTAATTGTTTAAAATCAGTTAAAATTGTAGTTTCATCACCAGAAAAAGAAGTTACTCTTAATTGATTTTTTCCATCATTTTCTACAAAATACCCGACCGAAATACAGATTATTTTTCCAAATTCTGCCCAAATACCCGCACGATGATAAAAATCGGCAACTTCAATTTCATCCTTTCGTTGATATTGTGTTTTTAAAGCGTAGAGTTCTTGTTTTTCTTCGGATAAATCAGCAAAATTTTCAACTTCCGGAACGGTCTCAATATCTAAAAATAAGATATTTTGCAGGTTAATTTTTTGTAGCATTTTTTCAAATCAATTTTTATAAAGATACAAAACCGTATGAAATAAAAGAAAGTAGCGTATTATAATTAAGGTTGATATTTAAGCCAAGGTTTATGAATGATTAAATGAATGTTAAGTTAAATGTAGGAGGAGAAGTTTTATAATATTATGGTTACTTTTGAGTAACAGAACATAAAATGAGTCTATGAACACGAATGATGTTAAAATTTTATTGGTTGATGATGAGCCAGATATTTTAGAAATTGTAGGTTACAATTTAAAGGCAGAAGGATATCAGGTATTTACAGCTAATAACGGAGCAGAAGGAGTAAAAATTGCAAAAAAAGTAACGCCGCATTTAATATTATTAGATATTATGATGCCAGAAATGGATGGTATTGAAGCCTGCGAAAAAATTAGAAATATAAAATCGTTAGAAGATGTTATTATTTCTTTTTTAACTGCCAGAGGAGAAGATTATTCGCAAATGGCTGGTTTTGATGCTGGTGCCGATGATTATATAACAAAACCTGTAAAACCAAAGGTATTGGTAAGCAAGGTAAAATCGTTATTACGACGTTTAAAAACCGATGAAAAAGCAAGTTCAACTACAAAAGTAGGAGATATTGTTATTAACCGAGATGAATATGTAGTTTTTAAAGGAAAAGAGAAAATAGCCTTACCAAGAAAAGAGTTTGAATTGTTATCGCTATTAACTTCAAAACCAGGAAAAGTATTTAAAAGAGAAGTAATTTTAGATAGTGTTTGGGGTAACGAAGTTGTGGTTGGCGGAAGAACTATTGATGTTCATATTCGTAAACTTAGAGAAAAAATAGGAGATGATTTTTTTAAAACAGTAAAAGGAGTTGGTTATAAATTTGTTTTAGAGGAAGAAGAAAAATAATTAATCAAAAAAAATAGTAGGTTGCTTTTAAGCAATCTATTTTTTTATCATGAAAAAAATAAAAAAAACATACAGATACGCCCTTTGGTCGGCATTTTATTCTACTTCAATATCTGTAGTAATCGCTTTATTATCGTACTTTCTTTTAATTAAATCATTGGGTATCGGAGCAGTTATTGTTTTTGGCCTTGTAATGTTTATCATCTCTTTTTTTATCATACAGTATAGGGCAGAGTATTTTATTTATCAACGAATAAAAAAGCTTTACGAAGACATTTCTATACTAGATGCTAACGATTTAGAGCGTAAAAATGTAACTACCGATATTGAAGAATTAACAAAAAGTGTGCAAAAATATGTTGAAGAACGAAGTAAAGAAATAGCCGTTTTAACACAAAGAGATTCTTTTAGGCGTGATTTTTTAGGAAACGTGGCACACGAATTAAAAACACCACTTTTTACTGTACAAGGCTATATTTTAACATTAATAGAAGGCGCTGCTGAAGATGAAGAAATAAGAACTAAGTATTTAGCGAGAGCTAATAAAGGAGTAGAAAGGTTAACCTCAATTATTAAAGATTTAGATATGATTGCTAAGTTAGAAACTGAGGGAATGAAAATGAATGTAGAAACGTTTAATATTTTAGAGCTCGTTCAAAATGTTTTTGATCTTTTTGAAATGAAAGCTAAAAAACGAAATATTACTTTACGATTTGATAGAATATACGACTTTCCATGTTTTGTAAAAGGTGATATTGAGCGTATAGAACAAGTTTTAATTAATTTGATAGTAAACTCTATAAAATACGGAAAAGTAAATGGAGTAACTACCGTTAGTGTAGAAAACTATAACCTAAATAAATTTATCATTAAAATTTCTGATAACGGAGAAGGTATTAAAGAAGAACATATTTCGCGATTATTTGAACGTTTTTACCGTGTAGATCAAAGTCGTTCTCGCGAACAGGGAGGCTCTGGTTTAGGCTTATCTATTGTAAAACATATTATCGAAGCCCACAACGAAACTATTTTATTAAAAAGTGATTTTGGGAAAGGTTCTGAATTTTCGTTTACCTTAGAAAAAGAGTTGTAAAAACAACTTAAACTATTAAAAACCAGTTGTAATCTAGTTTTTGCTAATTACACAAAATTTCAAGTAATCTGTACAAATGTTGTGTTTTAAACTGTTTTTTATGTAGATATTTGTAGTGTAATACACAGAGTAAATTATATTGATAATTGGGGGATTAATCAATTTAATTAGAGTAAAAAAGCGTCACTTAAACTTAAGCGACGCTTTTTTTATAAAAGTATTTAGTATGGTTTTATATCAAATCAAAGCCGATATCTTTTCTATAATTCATATCTTCAAAAGAAATTTTATCAATGCTTTTGTATGATTTTTTTAGTGCCTCTTCAATCGAATCACCAAAAGAAGTAACAGCCATTACTCGACCTCCGTTAGAAACTACTTTACCCTCTTTTTGGGTAGTTCCTGCATGAAAAACAATAGAATCTTCAACAGTATTAAAACCAGTAATTTCTTTTCCTTTTTCGTATGCTTCAGGGTATCCGCCAGCAACTAACATAACTGTTGTTGCAGTTTGATTGGTAACTTGGTATGATTTTTCTCCTAAAGTTTGGTTGGCAACCCCTTCAAATAAATCTACTAAATCAGACTCAATTCTTGGTAAAACAACTTCAGTTTCCGGATCTCCCATACGTACATTGTATTCTACCACTGATGGATTTCCGTTATCGTTCATCAATCCGATAAAAATAAATCCGCGATAATCAATTCCGTCTTTTTGTAAACCGTCAACAGTTGGTTTAACAACTAAATCTTCAACTTTTTGTAAAAAATCATCCGTAGCAAAAGGCACTGGAGAAATAGCTCCCATTCCGCCCGTATTTAAACCAACATCTCCTTCGCCAATACGTTTGTAATCTTTAGCAGAAGGTAATATTTTATAATTTTTTCCGTCGGTTAAAACGAACACAGAAAGTTCAATTCCTTTTAAAAACTCTTCAATAACCACGGTAGATGAAGCTTCTCCAAATTTTTGATTCGAAAGCATTTCTTCTAATTCTGATTTTGCTTCTTCTAAATCATTTAAAATTAAAACACCTTTACCTGCTGCTAATCCATCTGCTTTTAAAACGTATGGAGGAGTTAACGTTGCTAAAAAGTCTTTTCCTTCGGATAAAGTTTTTGATGTAAATGATTGATACTTTGCAGTTGGTATATTATGTTTTATCATAAACTGCTTCGAAAAATCTTTACTTCCTTCTAATAAAGCGCCATCTTTTTTAGGGCCAATTACAGGAATGTTTTTTAATTCATCATCAGCTAAAAAGAAATCGTGTACCCCATCTACTAAAGGTGCTTCTGGACCTACAACGACCATGTTAATTTCGTGTTGTAAAACCGTTTCTTTTACTTGGCTAAAATTTGTTGGATTGATAGCAATATTAGTAGCTACAGAACTTGTACCTGCGTTACCAGGTGCTACAAAAAGGTTTTTTGTTTTATTACTTTCTGCAATTTTTTTTGCAAAGGCATGTTCTCTACCTCCCGATCCTAAAATTAAGATATTCATTTTGTGTGTTGTTGTGTTGTAAGTGCAAATATAAAACAAGAAAAAAGGCTATGAGCAAAACAATTCTCAAAAAATAGATAAAAAACAAAAAAGACCTCTTTTTAAGTAAAAGAAGTCTTTTTTAAAATTTATTTTTGGCTGTTGCCACTCGATTAAAATATCTGTTCTAATATTTTTTGAGTAATTGCATAAGTTGGTGTTACGCCACTCATTCCTAAACCTCCCGAAGCAAGTGTTGCACCTGTTTCTAGTGGATTATCAGACGCGTAATAAGCATAACGTACTTTAATATCTTCTCGTACATTACCTCTAATTTTAGAAGCGGATTGAATTGCCTTTTGGTAATGTGCGCCTTCCATTTCTAAACCAATTACATTCCAAGTAGAATCGTGAAAGAATTTTAGCAAATCTTTATTTTGTAAAGATGTTCCTAAAACACTTACCATAGCTCCGTCAAAAGATTGAACTCCAAAACCTTCTAAATCTTCTTTTGTTAATTCATTTTTAAACGGATAATTATCAGCAGTACCTTCAAAAATATGAGAAGACGGAATCATAATATCACCTTTTCCTCCTTCTAAAATACCTGCTTTTCCCATTATAGAAACAGAATCTACATTTAAATGCACCGTTTTATTACCAACTTTATAAGGTTTTAATAGCTCGTCCATGGTTTCGTAAGCTTGCTCACCAAAGGCGTAATCCATCACAATAATTACAGGTTTTTCTCCGGTTGAATTTACTTTATTAAAAGTAGTGGTATCAAAATCAATTTTTTCAGTATCAATAATCTGAACATTAATATTGGTTCCAGATGAGTCTTTTAAATAAATCAATCCGTTTTCTGAAGCGTGTTTTTTAACTGCTTTTTGTAAAGGTTGGCTATTTGCATTACTCAATACCTCAAAAAGTTCAAAACCTTTGTGTTTTTTAGTTTCTTTAGGCAAGGCATTTTGCGCGTAAATACTATTCATAACACTGTGCATGTTTGCGCTAATAATATGAATAGGACGCTCTAATAAATTGTTATCAAGAAGATTTTTTTTAATGTTATTTGCCCAAATTTCACCGTAAAAATGATGTCCAATTTCTTCAATTAAAACAGAGCTAAACTTTACTGATCTTTTTTGCTCTAAAACAGTTTCGTTTATAGCTAGTTTACCTAACCAATAAATTAAATGAAAAAATCTATTCGGATTTTTATCAGTAGCAAACGTATTGTAAGCATCGTAAACCTCGTCGTAGGTTCTTCCTAAAATATTACCAAGATGTACAACAATTACGTCTTTTTCTTCGTCAGTAAGTGTTTTGTTATAAATAACAACATCTTCTAAATGTAACCATTCTCTAATAAAACTTTCACCGTTGTTAATAACAACACGATCTTTAATTTTATGAGATTCGATAAATAAGAAAGTAAGATGCGTAAGAATATCATAAATTTCAGAGCGACCACGCGTAATCTCAATATTCATTTGGTCTTTATCAATTCGGTAACAATTTCTTCTTCTTTTTGGAGGAACAATTGCTTTGAATTTTGAGTTTCTATAACCTTCATCGGCTGTTAAATAGATAAACTGACATTCTTCAATTCCTTCTGGTAATCGTTCAATAATATAAGTTAATCCGTTTAATTCGGTTTTATCTTCAGCGATCGATCCGTAAATTTCGGGTCTTAATTGTAATAATGATTTACGTAATGTTTCTCCAGAAACTCCCATTGGTTTATAAAAACCACGGCTAAATAAATGACGCATAGAAATGTATAATTTTTCGATGGCATTAGTAGATTCTTGAGCTCTGGTACGTTCTTTATGATTAGGTTTTGACATATTTTATTTTAAAAGACAAAGATACAAATTATAGGAAGTATGTTACTTTGTTAAAATAGCACTATATTTTTTTTGATTTTTAAGTAATGCTACTGCTTTATTGATGGTTTTATCATTTTTAAGTTGATGTTTAAAAGCGCCCTCTTTATAAACATATCTTTTTACAATTTCGTTTTGTATTTCTTTTGATAAAACATCTTCGTTAAGTGCTATTTTTTTAACTTTTTCTTTTTTTAGTTTTTGAAGAATAGTATTGTATTCAGTTAAAATACTTGCGTTGTTTTTTACTGAAACGTAAGCTTTTTTAAATAATTTTTCTTCTTTGGTAACAAAAGCAGTGTCTTTATTTAATAAGTAATTTTTAAAACTTTTGAAGTCAGAAGGTTTAAATTGAAATTTTTCGGTGTTAAAAGTTGGATTGTTATAGGTAAAATCGGTAGCAAAATTAAAAATAGCTCTTGTTTCTAAAAGCTTTTTTGTTTCGGATGTTTTTTTAGAAAACTCCATTTTTATATCCGGAGTTACACCACCACCATCGTAAACTGTTCGTCCGTTTTTAGTGGTAAATAAACTTACAGTTCCGTCAGAAAATTTAGGCACTTTACCTGTTTTAATATCTCGATTGGCATAATCTAATTCCTGAATGCAACGACCGCTTGGCGTATAATATTTAGAAATTGTTGCTTTCATTTGTGTTCCATAATTCAGCTCAAAATAACGTTGTACCAAACCTTTACCAAAAGAACGCTCGCCCATAATTACGGCACGATCGTAGTCTTGTAAAGCTCCAGAAACAATTTCAGAAGCCGAAGCCGAACGCCCGTTTATTAAAACAACTACAGGAATTTCAGTATCTAAAGGCTCTCTATTAGTATTATAAGTTCTGCTGTTTTTTTTAATTTTTCCACGAGTATCTACTACTTTTAATCCTTTCGGAATAAATAAATTGGTAATATTTACGGCGTCAAACAATGAACCTCCAGGGTTGCTACGTAAATCAAACACTAATTTTTTCATTCCCTTTTCTTTCAATGCAGTAAAAGCTTTAGCAACTTGTTCTGTTGCTTTTTGATTGGTAAATCGGGTTAAAATGATATAACCAGTTTCGGCATCAATCATATCGTAAAAAGGAACTGGATTTACAATAATTTTATCAAGCTTTAAACGTACATTTTTAACAGTTTTATTTCTGATAAAGATTAAAGAAATTTCTTTATTCGGAGTTCCTTTAATCATTTGTGAGAATTGACTTTTTTCTATTTCTGATAATTTCTGACCGTTTACATCCGTAATAATATCTCCAGCTTTTAAACCAGCTTTATCTGCCGAAAAACCTTTGTGAACATCAGCAATAACAATTCCTTTTTTGGTGTAAAAAGTAGAAATACCAATACCGCCATATTCCCCTTCACGGCGAATACGAGCATCTTCAACATCTTGTTCGTTGTAAAAATTGGTGTATGGATCTAAATTTTTAAGAGTATTTTTAATTGCTTTATCAGTTAAATCTCCAGGATTTATCTCATCAATATAATTTATATTTAAAGTTTTAAATAAATTATTATAAATTTCTATTTGCTTTGCAATTTCAAAAAAACGAGACTGAAATGAAAACAAAAGAGAAATAATAACGAGGCTACTAAAAAAAAGTATTTTTTTATTTTTCATCCTTGGTAGTTTCTGTTACAAAAAGCGTTAATAATTTCTTCATTTTATGCTCTAAATCGGCATATTTCCACTCATCTCTTGCAATATAAGAAATCATAAATACATAAGGTTTGTTAACGGCATCGTAAACAGTGTATTTTTCTTTTCGATAAGTTTCTCGTAACAAACGCTTTATTCGGTTACGGTCTACAGCACTTTTAAAATTCCTTTTAGGAACAGAAACGCCTACTTGAGTAGGAAATTTTGAGGTATGTTCGGTTTGTATGTATACCATTCGAAGCGGAAAAACTTTTATAGCTTTTCCTTCTTCATATAGTTTACCTATTAGCTTTTTACTCTTTAATCGCTCTTGTTCTCCTAACGTAAATTTCATCTATACAAACATACATAAACCTATATTAAAAACCATTTTTTTCAGTATTTTTGAAGTAATACTTTTAGTATAACCACGATCAATCATCAACATATATAAAATCAGTAATTAATTTAAAATAAACTTATGAAACCCGATTTATTTCATGCTCCTGATTATTATCAAATGGATGATTTGTTAACTGATGAGCATAAACTTGTTCGCGATACAGCTCGTGAATGGGTAAAGAAAAAAGTATCTCCGATTATTGAAGATGCTGCGCAAGAAGCAAAATTTCCGACCCAATTAATAAGTGGTTTAGCTGAGGTTGGCGCTTTTGGCTCATACATTCCTACAGAATATGGAGGTGCTGGCTTAGACCAAATTTCTTACGGATTAATTATGCAAGAATTAGAACGTGGTGATAGCGGAATTAGATCTACCGCTTCGGTACAATCTTCGTTGGTAATGGGCCCCATTTTTAATTATGGAAACGAGGCACAACGCAAAAAATATTTACCAAAATTAGCTTCTGGCGAATGGATGGGAAGCTTCGGGTTAACCGAGCCAAACCATGGAAGTAATCCTGCAGGCATGGAAACTAAGTTTAAAGACATGGGCGACCATTATGTATTAAATGGTGCAAAAATGTGGATTTCAAACGCGCCAATTTGTGATGTTGCGGTTGTTTGGGCAAAAAACGAAGCAGGTCGTATTCATGGATTGATAGTTGAACGTGGTATGGAAGGATTTTCTACACCCGAAACACATAATAAATGGTCGTTAAGAGCATCAATAACTGGTGAGCTTATTTTTGATAATGTTAAAGTGCCTAAAGAAAATTTATTACCCAATAAATCGGGATTAGGAGCACCTTTGTTGTGTTTAGATTCTGCTCGTTATGGTATTGCTTGGGGTGCAATTGGTGCTGCAATGGATTGTTATGATACGGCTTTGCGTTATGCTAAAGAACGTACACAGTTTGGTAAACCTATAGGTCAGTTTCAATTACAACAAAAAAAGTTGGCAGAAATGATTACCGAAATTACCAAAGCTCAATTATTAACATGGAGGTTAGGTGTGTTAAAAAATGAAGGTCGCGCAACATCTGCTCAAATATCAATGGCAAAACGAAATAATGTTGATATGGCTATAAAAATAGCAAGAGAAGCAAGACAGGTTTTAGGAGCCATGGGAATATCAGGAGAATATTCTATTATGAGGCATGCAATGAATTTAGAAAGTGTAATTACGTATGAAGGAACACACGATGTGCATTTATTAATTACAGGTTTAGATATTACCGGATTAAATGCTTTTAAATAAAAAGAAGTGCTCTAAGAGTTAAACCACCAACACATAAATAGAGCACTTCTTCTAAATCAACTATTAAAAACTATAAATAAATACAATTTATTCTTCTTTTTTCTTACCACTGTTAATAAGAAGTAGAAGAGAGGTAACTAAACCAATACAAACAAGTCCGAAAATAGCAATCATAATAGTGCCATTTGTCCAAGAAACTAAAGGAGTATTTACCAATTGTATCATAATCTTTTCTTTTAATCTGGTTCAAAGATAATTATATACATATCTTAAAAACATGATTTTTATCATGTTTTCATTTTTTTACATAAAAAAATGTCATTTGTGTAAAAATCATTCGTTTTTAAGTTTGGTATTTAAACCATCAATACTTGTTTGGTTTTTATCATTCCAGTATTTTTCAATTCCGTTTTCGCCTATATCATCTGACCAATCTAATAATTCGTTGCGTTCTTGTTTGTATTCATAAAAAGGTATCGACATTCCGCAAGAAGTTTGTACACTTTCTATAGTTACATCAAAAATTTGTCGTGTTCCAGATAATTTAGGAAATTGAGTAATTAAATTATTCCATTCAACATCCTTTGGTAAAACCTCTTTTGCTGTACCATATAAACGTAAAATATTTGCTGCGCCTTCAAAGGCACAAAACATAATGGTAATTCTATTATCATCTAATAAATGTGCTGAGGTTTCATTACCGCTACCAGTAACGCTTAACCAAGCAACACGGTTTTCATTTAACACACGAAATGAATCCATTCCTTTAGGAGATAAATTAATTCGACCATTTTTTGGTGCTGTTGCAACAAAAAATACTTTTTGAGCTGCTATAAATTGTTGAGTTCTAGAAGTTATTTTAGTATAAAATTTTGCCATATTATTTTAATCTATCCAGTTTTTAGTACGTTCAACAGCTTTTTGCCATTTAGCGTATAATTTTTTTCTTTTTTCTTCGGATAAAGAAGGAGAAAAATCGTTGTTAATTTTTCGTCTTTTTAAAATATCTTCCTGTTTCCATAAGCCAACACAAATCCCCGCTAAATATGCAGCACCCATGATAGTTGTTTCAATAATTTCAGGTCGTTCAACATGGGCATTTAAAATATCTGCCTGAAATTGCATTAAATAGTTATTTGCAGCGGCACCTCCATCAACTTTTAACGAAGTTAGTTTTACACCGCTATCTTTTTGCATTACTTCTAAAATGTCTTTGGTTTGGTAGGCAAGCGAATCTAAAGTAGCTTTTATTAAGTGATTTTTACCAGTATCGCGAGTTAGTCCAAAAACGGCACCACGGGCATACATATCCCAATAAGGTGCACCTAAACCAGCAAAGGCAGGAACTACATAAACAGGGTTTTCTTCTGTAATACTTTTGGCTAAAATTTCGCTTTCTTCGGCATTGTTTATAATTTGTAATCCGTCACGTAACCATTGAATTGCCGATCCTGCAACAAAAACACTTCCTTCTAAAGCATAATGTATTTTGTTATCAATTCCCCAAGCAATAGTGGTTAACAATCCGTTTTTAGAATATTCAAGATTTTCGCCGGTATTCATCAACATAAAACAACCAGTTCCGTATGTATTTTTAGCTTCCCCTTTATTAAAACATGCTTGTCCGAAAAGAGCAGCTTGTTGGTCGCCAGCAATTCCTGCAATAGGAATTGTACATTCCTCTAACTTAAAATTACCAAAATGATAAGAAGATGGTTTTACTTCGGGCAACATTGAAATAGGAATAGCAAGCTCGTTTAATAATTTTGTGTCCCAACACAAATTTTTAATATCATATAACATTGTACGCGAAGCGTTACTGTAATCGGTTGCGTGTACTTTTCCGTTTGTTAAATTCCAAAGTAACCAAGTGTCAACAGTTCCGAATAATAAATTGTCATTATCAGCTTGCGCTCTAGCTCCTTTAACATTGTTTAAAATCCAATTTATTTTTGTTGCCGAAAAATAACTATCAATAACCAATCCTGTAGTTTTTTTTACATGATTTTGTAAGCCTTTTTCTTTTAACTGTTCACAAATATCTGCAGTTCGTTTGTCTTGCCAAACAATAGCATTGTAAATAGGTTTACCGGTGTTTTTATTCCAAACTATAGTAGTTTCACGCTGATTGGTAATACCAATTCCTACAATTTCTGATGGATGAATTTTTGCCTGTTGAATCGTTTCTTTTAAAGTAGAAAGTTGCGATTGTAAAATTTCTTCAGGATCGTGTTCTACCCAACTATGTTGCGGAAAAAATTGTTTGAATTCTTGTTGATTTATTGCTATGATTTCTCCAGTCTCGTTAATAATTACCGAGCGAGAACTAGTAGTACCTTGATCTAAGGCAACAATATATTTTGCCATTTAAAAAACCTATAATGTAAATTAGAAAGCAATTTACAATTTAAAGTTAGGTAAATAAAAAAACCAACTTGATAATTTTATCAAGTTGGTTTTTATCCCTTAGTTTACTAACACTAGTGTTTTAAAGCGTAACCAGCACCTTTACCTAACTCAGATAAAGTTAATAGAAACTCGTTAAAAACACGTGTAGTTTTTTTTAATAAAAAAATCCCCATTTTTTTAAAATTTTAATTTATACCCCTTAAATTTTGTTCAAAAGAACATTACAAATATATAACAGCATTTTAAATTTGTAAAAGGGATTGCCGCAAAAAAAACTGTGTTTTCACTCAGTATTTAATTGACAATAAGTTTATTAGTTTTTTAAAATAAAAAAAACCTTCTAGAAATTTCTAGAAGGTTAGTTTCCCTTAAATATCATTTTTCATTATATCCCCTTTGAAATATGATGTTACAAATATATAAGTGACTTTTTAGTTTTAGAAAGTAATTACCGCAAAAAAAAGTGCAGATTTCCGTGAAAGGATTTAGGTAGTTTTATAAAACAAATAAACCTTACGCTTTAAACGTAAGGTTTATTTGTTTTTCTCTTTTTCAGAATTCTCCCAAGAATGTTAAATTCTTTTACAAAGATATCAGTAGTACTTTAAGTTAAAAAGGGGATTACCGCAAAAAAAAGTGCAGATTACTGCAAAACCTTAATCTAAGATCCCTAATTCTTTCGCTTTTAAAACTAAATCTGTATTGTTGTTGGCTTGCAAATCGGTACGAAGCTTAGCTAATTTACCTTCTATAGAGCGTGCTTTAACTATAGTACCATCTGCTTTTTTTATAAAACCTTCTAAATTTGAAATTTTTGGATGTTTTGGTAATTCTTTTAAAATTTGAATAGCAACTTCATCCATTTGAATTTCTATTAAAGCTCTTTTTAAAAGTTTTTGATGTATTTGATGTGTATAATACACTTCGCCTTTTAACATTTTTTGAATTGCAAAGCTAAGTTCATCAGTACTACAATTTCCTTTTAAAATATAAGCAAACGGATTTAAGTTATGAATTACGTTAAAAACTCTGTTAGTTTCTGAATGCCCAGTGATAACGCCAGTTTTAATATTTATTTCTTGTTGTTGAATTGCTTTTATAAAAGCTTCACCACCATCTAAATTAACGTTTCCGTTATGATTGTCAAAACTTAAATCGGTAAAAACAATATGAAAAGGATTGCTATGTAAAGCTGTTTTTATTTTAGAGAAAGCTTCATCGCAAGAATTAGTAGTTTCTATATCTAAATTGTCAACATCTTTTAAGTTTGATATAATCCCGTCAATTATTAATTGATGATCATCAACAAAAAGTATTTTTATTTTTTTAGGCATTTAAGGGGATTTGAATACTTGTTTTAGTTCCGTTACCTACTTTACTATCAATAATTAAAGTACCATTTAAGCCTTCAATTCGTTCTTGTAAGTTTTGTAAACCAATTCCTTTTTTACTGATTTTAGTATCGAAACCGATGCCATTATCAGCAATATTCAAATGTACATATTTTTTTTCTACAGTAAAGTTAATAGTTACTTTACTGGCTTGTGCATATTTTTTGCAATTTTGTATGCTTTCTCGCATACTTAAATACAACAAACGTTTTATAGCATCGTTTATTGTTTTCCATTGATTTTCGTGTAATCCTTTAACGGTTATTCTAAAATCAAGTTCAAAATAATCGCTTACTAAATTTATTATTTGATCTTTAAAAGTAACTTTATCAAAACTAATACTACTTAATTGATGCGATAAATTTCGTACGTTTTCTTTAACATCATCAAGTTTTTTTGCTTCTTCAATTAAATTAGATTTTTCTAATTTTCGATGTAATAAACGCAAATCTCCAGCAACTTCATCGTGCAAAGATTTAGCAATTTGTTGACGCTCATCTTCTCTAGCCTGTATTCTTTCTAATTGTGCTTGGTATAATAATTTTCGTCTTCTTTGAAAAAAAAACATAATACTTAAACCTAAGAGTAAAATACTACTAGCAGCAAACAACCAGCCAATTATTTTTTGTTGTTTTTGATAGGTTATCTCTGCTTGTTTTTTTTCATTTTCAGATTTTAAAACGGTATTTTCTTTTTCTTTTTTTTCTGTTTCATATTCTATTTTTGCAAATCTGTTTTTTAACAAACGCTCTTTTTGGAGTATTTGATAGTTTAAACGAATATATTCTTGTAAATATTGATTAGATTCTTTTCCTTTAGTTAATTTAGAAAGATTTAATAAGGCTTTTAACCAATTTTCATTACTATTTGCTTTTTGGGCAAATTTTAAAGCTTCTTTAGAGTGGTAAATTGCTTTTTCTTTTTGATTACTATCGCGATAGTAATTAGAAATATTTATATGTGTAATACTTAGAGAACCGATGTTGTTTAACTGTTCATTTATGGCTAAAACTTCTTTGTATTGTGCTAATACCTTTTTTTTGTTTCCTAATAAAAAATTACTAGCAGCTAAGTTTTCTAACAATAAAGTATATTCTGCAGGGTATTTTAACTGAATACTATCTCTAAGTAATCCTTTTTTAAAAAAAGTAATTGCTTTTTTATGTTGATTAAAAAATTGATATAAAAGTCCTTTGTCGTTTAGTAAGCCTAATTCTAGTTTTATATTTAATACGGAATCTTTTTTTAATTGTAATAAACTTAAGTCATAATACTTTAAAGCGTCATTTAATTTATTTTTTTTAGAAGCGATAAGACCTAATTTTCTGTAAATTTTATGTTTTACAATATGTAAATCATCATGTTTTAAGGTAGTAGCATCATATTTTTCTATATACCTTAAAGACTCAATAGAGGTGATTTCGCTTCCTATAAAATCATTTTCATTATATTGAATATCAGCAATATTTACCATTCTTCTTCCAGCGCTAATGCTATCTCCTATATGTAATAATATATTTTTTGATTTATTGTAATGAAAGTATGCACTGTCTTTAACATTGCTATATTTATAGTATGTAGCTAGGTAAAAATGAACCTTCTGTAAGTTTTTAGGTTCTTTAGTTAATGTGTAAGAGTATTGGCTATATTTTTTAAAAGAGTCTAAATTCCTTTCTCTAAAAAAAGACAAAGCTTTATCCATATTAAGTTTAAACATTAAAGATCCTTGTTTATACTTAGTATAATCGGGAGTAGTATTTTGCCCAACTAATGTAGAGCAACAAAAAAGGAGTAGAAAATATATACGCATATAATGATGAAACCACCTAATAAGGTGGTTTTTATGTTTTTTTAGTCTTTAGGATCATCACCTCCGCTACTACTTCCTCCTCCAGTGGTAGGTTTATCAGGGTCTGGACTTAATATCATTGCTGTTTCTTGTAAATTTTCACTTATCATAATTTTTTATTTTAATTAAACATCTAAAATAAAATGTTTAAAGAACAACAACAAAAAAAGAAGAACTTATTTTAGTTTACTAAATAAATCCCAAAGTACTACTCCGCAACTTACAGATATATTTAATGAATGTTTGGTACCTAATTGCGGAATTTCAATACAAGCATCCGAAGCAGAAACAACCTCTTGTTGTACTCCTTTTACTTCGTTACCCATTACAATGGCGTATTTTTGATTTTTTTTAGGAGTAAAATTATTCAACATTATACTATTTTCAGCTTGTTCAATTGAAGCAACAAAAACATCTTCTTTTTTTAATTTATTTACTAATGTTAAAGTATCCTCTACATATTCCCAAGTAACCGATTCGGTAGCTCCTAAGGCAGTTTTATGAATTTCTTTGTTAGGTGGAGTTGCTGTAATACCGCAGAGATATATTTTTTCAATTAAAAAAGCATCCGAAGTTCTAAAAACCGAACCAACATTATTTAAACTTCTGATGTTGTCTAACACCACAATAATGGGTGTTTTTTCAGTTTGTTTAAATTCATCAACCGATAATCGTCCTAATTCGTTGTTTTTTAGTTTTCTCATAACGTTTGTTTTTACTAAAAATAAAAAGTTGTGAATAACTTGAAAGAAAAGAAACTCTAAACTTTTATATCTTCGCAAAACTAATCCAAAAATTCCATAAACTTGGCAAAAACAAAGGTAAAAAAGGTAACTCCATTAATGAAACAGTACAACGGTATTAAACTAAAATATCCGGATGCAATGTTACTTTTTAGAGTGGGTGATTTTTACGAAACCTTTGGGGAAGATGCTGTAAAAGCATCCGAAGTTTTAGGAATTATTTTAACCAAAAGAGGCGCTGGTAGCGAAAGTGAAACAGCCTTGGCAGGTTTTCCGCATCATTCGTTAAATACCTATTTACCTAAGTTGGTGAAATCTGGATTAAGAGTTGCTATTTGCGATCAGTTAGAAGACCCTAAAATGACAAAAACCATTGTAAAACGTGGTGTTACAGAGTTGGTTACTCCTGGGGTTGCGTTAAATGATGAGGTACTACAATCAAAGTCTAACAATTTTTTAGCTGCAGTTCATTTTGGTAAAAAAACAGTAGGAATTTCGTTTTTAGATGTTTCTACAGGAGAGTTTTTAATTGCGCAAGGAAACGAAGAATACATTGATAAATTATTACAAAATTTTACGCCAAGTGAAGTTTTAGTCGAAAAAAAATACAAGCAGCGATTTTTAGAATTGTTTACCAATCGTTTTCATGCTTTTTATTTAGATGATTGGGTTTTTCAGAAAGAATACGGAACCGAATTATTGCAAAATCATTTTAAAGTTAAAACCTTAAAAGGATTTGGTATTGCGGAGCTAGAAAGCGGAATTATAGCTGGTGGAGCGGCGATGTATTATTTGTCGGAAACACAACATAATAAAATAGAACACATACAATCAATTAGCAGAATTGCTGAAGATAATTATGTGTGGATGGATCGTTTTACAGTAAAGAATTTAGAGCTATATGGAGGTAACAACATAAATTCGGTATCGTTATTAAACGTAATTGATAAAACTATTTCGCCAATGGGCGGACGCTTATTAAAACGTTGGTTAGCGTTGCCTTTAAAAGATTTATCGCAAATAAAAGAGCGTCACGAATTGGTAAAATTTTTAATTGATAATGATACTTTTTACGAAACAGTAACGTATCAATTAAAGCAAATATCTGACATTGAAAGATTAATATCAAAAGTGGCTACGGGTAAGGTTTCGCCAAGAGAAGTTATCTTATTAAAAAACTCGTTAAAAGCAATTTTACCGATAAAAACATCCGCAGAAAAAAGTAATAATAAAGCGGTTAAAGCAATTGGTAAACAGTTACACGATTGTAAGTTGTTAATTGATAAAATTACCGAAAGTTTATTAGAAGATGCTCCTGTAAATATTAATAAAGGAAATGCGATTGCAAACGGAGTTTCAACTGAGTTAGATGAATTACGTAATATATCCAACTCAGGAAAAGAGTATTTAGATATGATGTTGGCTCGAGAAACCGAAAGAACAGGAATATCGAGTTTAAAAATAGCTTTTAACAACGTTTTTGGATATTATATTGAAGTAAGAAATCGTTATAAAGACCAAGTTCCTGAAGAATGGATTCGTAAACAAACGTTGGTAAATGCTGAACGTTATATTACAGAAGAATTAAAAGAATACGAAACTAAAATTTTAGGAGCCGAAGAAAAAATTCAGCAATTAGAAACTACCATTTTTGCAAAATTAGTCCAATTTATTATCGATTTTGTACAGCCAGTGCAACAAAATGCACAAAATGTGGCTAAAATTGATGGATTATTGTCGTTTGCAACTTTGGCGATGGATAATAATTATGTGCGTCCTATAATTGATGAAAGCACAGATATTGAAATTAAAAACGGTCGCCATCCGGTAATTGAAAAGCAATTACCAATTGGTGAAGAGTATATAGCAAATGATGTGGTTTTAAACCGTAATCAGCAACAAATAATTATGATTACGGGACCCAATATGTCGGGTAAATCAGCAATATTACGTCAAACAGCATTGATTGTTTTATTGGCGCAAATGGGAAGTTATGTGCCTGCACAAAATGCTAGAATTGGAATTGTTGATAAAATTTTTACTAGAGTAGGAGCCAGTGATAATATTTCGATGGGAGAATCTACTTTTATGGTAGAGATGAACGAAACAGCATCTATTTTAAATAATATATCAGAACGTAGTTTGGTGTTGTTAGATGAAATTGGTCGTGGAACGTCTACTTACGACGGAATTTCAATAGCTTGGGCAATTGCCGAATATTTACACGAACATCCATCAAAAGGAAAAACATTATTTGCTACGCATTATCATGAGTTAAATGAAATGACCACTACATTTAAGCGTATAAAAAACTTTAATGTATCGGTAAAAGAATTAAAAGATAGCATTATTTTCTTACGTAAATTGGTTGCTGGCGGTAGTAATCATAGTTTTGGTATTCACGTTGCAAAACTAGCTGGAATGCCGAATATGGTAATTCATAGAGCGCAAAAAATATTAAAACAGTTAGAGGAAAATCACGCAAATAAAGAGGTAAAAGAAGTGTTAAAAGAATCGCAGCACGAAGAAATGCAAATGAGTTTTTTTCAGTTAGATGATCCTTTATTAGAAGATATTCGCGAAGAAATTTTAGCAACCAATATTGATACACTTACACCAATTGAAGCTTTAATGAAGTTGAATGAAATTAAACGAATGTTGGTGAAAAAATAAGATTTGTCAACCTGAATTATTCCAGGTTCTCATACAGATTAGTTCTCTACATGATGTGATTCTGAAATGAATTCAGAATGACAATTTTGAACTTTTTTCAACTAAAAGATATTTCAGTTACAAAATAAAACTGCTTAGAAAGATAAATTTTCGTCAACCTGAATTTATTTCAGGTTCTCATGCAGATTAGTTCTCTGCATGATGCGATTCTAAAATAAATTCAGAAGGGCGATTAAAAAACCTCTCTAAACAGCTTATTAATTTTATAATTTTCCTCTTAAAACAAGTACCGGAATAGTACAGTAAAATTCTTTTTTTAGAATGGTGTTCTTTTCCCATAACTTTTGAAAAAACCCTCTTTTTCTCCTAAAAACACACAATAAATCGGGATTATGAGATTGAAAGTGCTCTAAAACTCCTTGAAAAGTAGTCGCATTTTCAGTAATTGTTAAGCTGTTTTTTTCCTTTTTTAAATCAGCATCTATAATTAAATCTTCCTCTGTGTACGAAGGTGTTTTTACTAACAGTAAATTAGAAATTGCATTAAAAGTGGTTATAATTTTATGCAAAGGCGCTAATACATTTGTTTGATTAACAATTCCTGATTTAAAAGCAGTTAATACCTTTTTAATAGGAGAAAAAACATATCCTTCAGGAATAACTAACATCGGTATGTCTGTCTTTTTTAAAATACTTCCAGAGGTGTTTCCTAAAAACACTTCTTCTTTAATAGAGTTGCTTTTTGGCCCTAAAATAATTAAATCGATATGTAATTTTCTGTTTATTGCAGTAATGCTTTCTAACACATTTCCTTTTGCAGAAATCATATTTATAGTTACGTTTTTTTTATCAACAGCATTAATCATAGTACGTAAATATAAATTAGTTTCTCGCTGCATAGTATCATCGGCAGTTACAAATGCACCAGCTTTTGATAAAATTTTATAGGCACGCATTACAAATACTTTAGCGTTAATAGTTGCTGCAAAATCTATAGCATATTGTAAGGTGTTTATCGAGTTTTCTGACGATCCAATAGGAACTAATATATGTTTCATAAAATATTTTTGATGACTTTATTATTTTGATACAGCAAGTAATATACAAAGATAATTGATATTTAAAATAGGTTATTTTAATCAATTTTCTTCTTAATGTAATAGAATAGCTGTTTTTTTGTAGTGAAGATAAAAATATGAATAACGATATTAGTTTTAAGAGAATAAATAAACTTGCTTTCCCTGCTTTAATTGCTGGGGTTGCAGAGCCTTTGTTATCTACCACCGATTTAGCCATTGTAGGAAATATTAATTACAATGCTACCGAAAGTATTGCCGCAATTGGTATTGTAGGTGCTTTTTTGTCGATGTTAATTTGGGTATTTGGGCAAACACGAAGCGGAATTTCATCCATCATATCGCAATATGTTGGTGCAAATAAATTAAAAGAAGTTAAAAATTTACCAGCACAAGCAACTTTTTTAGTGGTAGCAACGAGCTTGCTTATTTTAGGAATTACTTATCCATTTACAAAAGAAATATTTGAGTTTTACAATGCTTCTGGTACTATTTTAGCCTATTCTGTTGCTTATTATAAAATACGGGTTTTTGGTTTTCCGTTTACCTTATTTGTAATTGCAGTTTTTGGTACATTTAGAGGGTTACAAAATACTTATTACCCAATGTTAATCGCTATTATCGGAACCTTTGTAAACATTGGTTTTGATATTATTTTAGTGTACGGAATAGAGGGTTTTATACCCGCTTTAAATATTAAAGGTGCTGCTTATGCGAGTGTAATTGCACAGGTTACTATGGCAATTATTTCGGCATATTTATTATTAAAAAAAACAACGATTTCATTAAAATTTACGTTGCCTTTTAATAAGGAAATCCCGAGATTTATAAGTATGATATTAAATCTATTTGTTCGTACCATTGCATTGAATGCTGCGTTATTTTTTGCCACCTCTTACGCAACATCTTACGGTAAAGAATATATTGCTGCCTATACAATCGGATTTAATTTATGGTTGATGGGTGCTTTTATGATAGATGGTTATTCAACCGCAGGAAATATCTTATCCGGAAAATTATTGGGAGCAAAAGCATATCCAACTTTGGTAAAGCTAGGAAATAATTTAATTATTTACGGATTTGTATTTGGAAGTTTTTTAGCGTTAATCGGATTTGTTTTTTATAATAATATAGGAAGAATTTTTACTCAAGAAAATGAGGTATTACTTGAATTTTACAACAGTTTTTGGATTATTTTAATTATGCAGCCTATTTGCTCTATTGCTTTTATTTACGACGGAATTTTTAAAGGAATGGGAGAAATGAAATATTTGCGTAATGTATTATTACTTTCTACAGCCTTCGTTTTTATTCCAGTTTTATTAATTTTTGATTCGTTAGATTATAAATTATATGCTATTTGGATTGCTTTTTTTGGATGGATTATTGCTCGCGGTGTTCCCTTAATTTTTAAATTTAGAAATACGTTTTTATCACGTTTACAAAAAGAGTAATTTTGAGAAGTTAAAAAAGAAAATATGACTACAACAAGACAAAACGGAAGTTTATATACAAGCATTAATAATAAAATAGCGACAGTAGAGTTTGGGCATCCAGCAAGCAATTCATTTCCTAGTGAGTTGTTAGGTCGTTTAGCTGATGAATTTGATAAATTATCTAATAATGATGAAGTTTCAGTAATTGTGTTAAAATCTGAAGGAGATCGTGCTTTTTGTGCCGGAGCTTCTTTTGATGAACTAGTAGCGATTGATAATTTAAAAGACGGAAAAGCATTTTTCTCTGGTTTTGCAAATGTGATTAATGCGATGCGAAAATGTTCAAAATTAATTATTGGTCGCGTACAAGGTAAAACTGTTGGTGGCGGAGTTGGTTTAGCTGCGGCTTGCGACTACGTTTTAGCAACAGAGCATGCGGCTATTAAATTATCAGAATTTACAATAGGTATTGGTCCATTTGTAATTGCGCCTGCCGTAGAGCGTAAAATTAACGTAAGTGGTTTGGCAGAATTAACGTTAGATGCTACTAGTTGGAAAAATGCGTATTGGGCAAAAGAAAAAGGATTATATGCGCGTGTTTTCGAAACCAAAGAAGCGTTAGATAAAGAGGTTGAGGTTTTATCAGAAAAAATAGCATCTTATAATCCAGAGGCTTTATCAGAAATGAAAAGAGCTTTATGGAAAGGAACAGCGCATTGGCAAGAATTATTGATTGAAAGAGCCGAAACTTCGGGTAAACTAGTACTGTCTGACTTTACCAAAAAGGCGTTATCAAAGTTTAAAAAATAATTATCTTAAGAGATGGAAAAAAGTGACGCATATAAAACAGGGTATGAGGTAGGAAAATGGATAGCACAACATCCAACACTATCGGTACTTGTCGGAATTTTATTATCAGTAGGTTTCGTATGGATATTTACTAAAATTGTAAAACAAATTCGTACTTTCGGCAAATAAAACTAAATATTATGGGAGGAGATTATTTATTTGCCATTTTAGCAGCAGGTGTTGCAATTGTGTATTTTTATAATAAATACAGAAGTAATAAAAAATTTAAAAGATAGTGGGTAATATTAGAATTACAAAGCAATTTTCTTTTGAAACAGGTCATGCTTTATATGGTTATGACGGAAAATGTAAAAATGTTCACGGTCATAGTTATAAACTTTCGGTAACTGTAATGGGACAGCCAATTACTGATACTACCAATGTAAAATACGGTATGGTAATTGATTTTGGTGATTTAAAGAAAATTGTTAAAGAAGAAATTGTTGATGTTTTTGACCATGCAACAGTTTTTAATCAAAATACACCTCATGTTGAGTTAGCAAAAGAGTTAAAAGATAGAGGGCACCATGTTATTTTGGTTGATTATCAGCCAACCAGTGAAATGATGGTGATTGATTTTGCTAAAAAGATAAAAAGTAGGTTGCCAGATAAGATTAAACTACATGCCATAAGGCTACAAGAAACTGATACTAGTTTTGCCGAATGGTTTGCTAGCGATAATTAAAAAAAGCGTTGAAATTTATTCAACGCTTTTTTTAATTGTAGAAATTACTTTCCATTAAATTCATTCATGGTATTTGATAATCCCGCAGTTATAAAAGAAGTAACGGCTTTTACCGAAGTAGGTATACGTTCAATCATTTCGCTTTCTTCTTCTTTACTCCATTGTCCTAAAACATAATCTACCTGACGACCTCTTCCATACGATGCTCCAACACCAAAACGAAATCTTGGATAGGCACCAGTATTAAATTTTTCTTGAATATCTTTTAACCCATTATGTCCACCAGAACTACCTTTACCTTTAATACGTAGTTTTCCAAAATCGATATTTAAATCATCAGTAATTACCAATAAATTTTCTACTTGAATGTTTTCTTGTTTCATCCAATACATAACCGCTTTTCCACTTAAATTCATATAAGTGCTAGGTTTTAAAACAAGTACTGTTTTCCCTTTTATTTTTAATTTGGCAACATCACCAAGTTTATCGGTTTCAAAACTAGCATCGTGTTCTTTAATAAAAGCATCCACTATTTTAAAGCCGATATTATGACGTGTATTGTCGTATTTTTCGCCAATATTACCTAAACCTACGATTAAAAATTTTTTCATAAATTTTTTGTTTTTAAACAGTTATAATAACTCAAAAATAAAAAAAGCGTTACAATTTTGTAACGCTTTTATATTATAACTGTATAACTTTTTAAGCTTCTGCTTCCGCATCTCCTTCAGCTGCTGCTTTAGCTGCGTTACGAGACATACGTACTTGAGCAACTACAGTGTTATCTGGGTGTAATAAAGAATAGTTATCATTCTTTAACTCAGTAACATATAATTTATTACCAATTTCTAATTCAGTAATATCTGCTTCAATAAAGTCAGGTAAATTAGCTGGTATAGCTTTTACTCTTAATTTACGTAAGTTATGACGTAAAGCACCACCTAACATAATACCTTTTGCAGTACCAACTAAACGTACAGGAATTTCCATAGTTACCGCTTTATCATCAAATAACTGGTAAAAATCTACGTGTAAAATACTATCGTTTACTGGGTGAAATTGGATATCTTGTAAAACAGCACTATATGTTGTACCATCTAATTCAATCGTAGCTGTAAATACATCTGGAGTAAATACTAATGGCTTGAACGATTTTGCTTCCGCTGAAAAATGAACAGGCTTGTCTCCTCCGTATAATACGCAAGGAACCTTTCCAGCATTACGTAAGGCTTTTGTTGCTTTTTTACCTACGCTTTCTCTTTGAGATCCGTTGATTGTAATTGATTTCATTACTTTTATTTATTAAATTTGTTTACATTAAAAATTTATCGCTAATAGATGTGTTATCTTGAACTTTATGCATCACATCAGCAAATAAAGTGGCGCAAGATACTACTTTTATTTTAGATACATTCTTTTTTAACGGAATTGTATCTGAAACTATTAGTTCTGTTAATTTAGAGTTTTGAATTCGCTCGTAAGCATCACCAGAAAGTATAGGGTGAGTACAAATTGCACGAACACTTAAAGCACCTCTTTCTATCATCAAATCAGCTGCTTTGGTTAACGTTCCTCCAGTGTCAATCATATCGTCAACAAGAATTACGTTTTTACCAGATACATCTCCAATTAATTCCATGTGTGAAATTACATTGGCTTTTTGGCGTTGTTTATAACAGATAACTACATCGCTTTCTAAAAATTTAGAATATGCATAGGCTCTTTTAGAACCTCCCATATCAGGTGATGCAATAGTTAAGTTATCTAAATTTAAGCTTTTTACGTATGGTAAAAATATAGTTGAAGCAAATAAGTGATCTACTGGTTTTTCGAAAAACCCTTGAATTTGATCTGCATGTAAATCCATTGTCATAATTCTAGTAGCACCGGCAGCTTCTAATAATTTAGCAACTAATTTAGCACCAATAGCTACACGTGGCTTGTCTTTTCTGTCTTGACGCGCCCATCCAAAATAAGGCATTACAGCTGTAATATGTCTTGCAGATGCACGTTTTGCGGCATCACACATTAATAACATTTCCATTAAATTATCTGCGGACGGAAAAGTTGAACCGATAAGAAATACTCTTCGTCCTCTTACAGATTCTTCAAATGCTGGTTGAAACTCACCATCGCTAAAATGTGTTGTTATTACATTACCAAGTTCTACACCGTACTTTTTAGCAATTTCTTTAGCTAGTTCTGTGCTTTGAGAACAAGTAAAAATTTTTGGACTTAGTTGATTTGTAGTCATTTACAAAAAATTATTTTAATTAGTGTTGTTGTTAGTGCAAAAGTAGAACTATTTTAAACGAATTAAATAAAATATTTTATAAATTTGCAGCACCAATAAAAAGCTCGAGTGGCGGAACTGGTAGACGCGCTGGATTCAAAATCCAGTTCTTTCGAGAGTGCGGGTTCGATTCCCGCCTCGAGTACAAAAAAAAGCGAGAATTTCTTCTCGCTTTTTTTTTAACCTTCTACTGCTTTTTTTGTTCCAAAGCCAATAGCATCCAAAACATTATCATATTTTGGAGAAAAAAAGAAATCTTCAAGTATTGCTTTAATATCTCTTTTCTCTGAAGTTGTATTTTGCACTTCTAGGGGGGCGGGTGCATCTTGTAGAACTTTGTTTTTATAAATATCTAAGTAAGAATTTATATATTCAACAAATGTACTATCAAAATTATATTTAGCTAAATCAATTTGATTATAGCTCATTGTTTAATTCTTGTTTGTATTTATTTAACAATGTCCTAGTCAATGCTAAATTTGCTTTCTTAGAGTCTACAGCTAAATAAACAAAATAATCACCACTTGGCGAAATATTAATAATGTGTATATGGCTATCTAAATTAAAATGAATATCGTTTAAGTTTTCATCTAAACCTAAAGATTTCATTGCTTTACGTTTTGCATTAATAATTTCTACATTGTATGCAGATGCTAATGCTGGGTCAAATCCATCTTGTGCTGAATCTGAAATAAGTGATTCTCCCGAGGCAACTTCCGCCACGCTAATTCCTATGTATCCAGGGATGTTTTCTTTTACATTTTTTACTAAATCGTCTAAAATTTGTTGCATGTTTTTCTTATTTTATAGTTAGTGGTTAAATTCTTTTTTTAATACAAGTTCTAATAAGCTTGTATTGATACTTTTGTCTGATAAAAAAGATAAGATATACTCTTTATGTTTAATTATAAGTATATTTTCGTCTTTAGATTTTAATACAATTTCTTTTAAACCAGTGTTAAAGTAAGTATTAAAAAAATGATTACTCATATTAAAAATAGTTGCTTTAAACACGGTTATTTTATCTTGTAATTCTCCTAAGTTGTTATCTTTTGGGTAAAAATCAATCGCATCTCCGTTTTCTTTTAAGAGGAAAATAGCTTTCGACTTTGTTTCTTTTAATAATTTTTCTAATTCCAATATTTAGTTTTTCTTTTAGCTAGATACCAAAGATAGTTTTATAGGGAAATTGAATTATTGAACAATCGTATCATTTTATTACATTATAATATTTTCAGTGTTAAAATATTGTAAAAGCCTTAATAAAAAGTTAATAAAAAAGGTGTTTTACCTTTTTTATTATTAAGAAAAAGATGTATATGAAACCTTGAGTAATTAATTTTTTGTGTAGAATTGTATATTTAATTTTTGAGCTATAAATTCAGCTGTTTCAATAGCTTCTAGCTCTGTTTTGTGAAACGAAACTTTAAAACGATTGTTTGTTTCATCCCAAATAATTACCTCATAAACATCATTATTATTTAAGTATATAGAGGTATAAGTTAAATTACCAATGTTTATCCATTTACCATACCCAAATGGTCCAACCGAATAATATTGTCGGTAAGTATTTTTTTTAAGATTAAAATGATGGTTTTTAACAACCGAAGCTAATAAAGCAATTGTTATAATATAAATTTCAAGTTTTATTAAATTTAAAATATCAATTCTATAACTTTCGGTATTCGAAATGGGAATTTTAATAAAAAAACGAATCAGAATAAAAAGTACAGCAGCATAAATAATAGCGGCTAAAAATCGAAATAAAAAGTGTTTTTGATTTCCTTTTATAATAATTAACTTATTCACTTTTATTTATTTCTTTTTTTGCAGATTCAAATTCAGTAGGAGTATTAATATTTCTAATTAAAGCATCTTCCACTTCAATAATTTTAATATCAGAATTAATTAGCATTTTTCTTGGGCACGAATATCCTTGCGCCAAATATTGTAGTAATTTAGGATATGCTTTTGGCTCGTATATGGTAATTAAAGGTTCTGGAAAATCTTTGTTGATTCCTTTAATAGCAGTTGCTATTTTACTCGAGTCTCTTTTTTGTAAGAGTAATTTAATTAACTCATCATTTACAAAAGGAACATCAGTTGCAAGTACTAACCAAGCCGAATTTGGATTTTTTTGAAAAGCAGAACAAATTCCCCCAAATGGGCCTAAATTTAAAAAAGTATCGTGTATCTCATCAGATTTATTAGAGCTTGTATGTACAGAGTAAAATGCTTCTAAATTATTATTTTCCAGTAATTTTTTTAGATGTTTTTTTTGTGGCTTGCCAAAGTAATTTAATTCTGACTTGTTAGTTCCCATTCGGGTACTTTTTCCGCCAATTAAAACCAACCCTTTTACAATAGCAATGTGTTCTTTAATTAAAGAATTAATATGATTTGTAATTTTATCAACTTCCTTAATAGTATAACACGTAAGGTTTTTAATTTGAGGAAATTTATCAACTAAACAATCAAAAATTGGAGTTTCAGGATTTAATTTTACTATAAATTGGATGTTAGTAATTTGATCTAAACGTTTTTTTATAGATGCTTCTTTTTCATCATCTAAAATTAAAATTTGTTTCGCTCCTTGATAATGATTTCCATTAATAAACACAAAATCGTGACTTACAAATTGCAAGCGTTGTTCAAATTTATTTATTACTGATGTTGTGTTTATTTGCAGATTTCCTTCGTGATGAAAAGTGTATTCTGAGAATTTATTTGTAGCAATATTTTTAGCATGTGAAGCATCAAAATAAGCTAAATTATAAGTTGATAATTTTGTAGAAATTTCTGAAACTAAATTAGCAATAACATCACATTTTGTTCCTAAAATAGCAACTTCGTTTGTTGCATAATTATCATTGAACTTTTTTGTAATATTTGCGTGTTTTTGATGTTTTTTATCCATTTTTAATATCAGATTTTCCTCCTGTTTTTTCTACTAATTTCACTTCTTTAATTATCATTTTTTGACTGATAGCTTTACACATATCATAAATTGTTAAGCAAGTTGCTGAAGCGCCTGTTAAAGCTTCCATTTCAACACCCGTTTTACCTTCAATAGTAACTTTACAAAAAACGGTTATATGTTTATCATCTGTAATATTAATATCAATATCTACTCCATTAATTAAAAGTGGATGACACATCGGAATAATATCAGATGTTTTTTTTACTGCCTGAATACCAGCTATAATTGCCGTTTGAAAAACAGGCCCTTTTTTAGTAATTAAATCATCATTTTTAAAATGAGAAATAATTTCTGAGCCTAAAAACATAATAGCTTTTGCAATAGCTGTTCGTTTTGTGATTTTTTTATCAGAAACATTTACCATTTTAGGCTGATTTTGTTCGTTTATATGGGTGAATTTATTCATTTTTATTTTCTAAATATTAGAATAGGTTGTTAAAGGTAATAGTTGTTCTAGATACATTTTTATTTCCATTGTCATTTTAATAAAATTACTCGAACTAACAAGTTAGATACTGTTTTTAGTAAAATCAACGCGGTATTTATAAACGAATTGTCACTTCGAGTGAATTTGATGTCCGAGGGAAAATCAAATTAGTATCAAAAAGGCATTATTTATACCTAATTACAGGAAAAACGGTTCCTGATTTAAATTCAATTTGTTCTGTTTTCGATATTTCTATAAACCCGTCAGCTTCAACCAAACTCACTAAATCTCCAGAGCCATTTCCTTTTATAGGAGTTGCAATTAAATGCCCAAAACGATAACTTAATTTTACTTGTAAAAAGTACGTTAAATTAGGTTTAAACACCATATCGTTAGCTAAAATTGCCGTTTCTTCAGGTTGTTTTACGTTTACCGATTTATAATACCATTGATAAAAATAAACTAAACAATTTACAAATGTAGAAACTGGATTTCCTGGAAAAGCAAATACTTTACAGGTATTAGTTTGCCCCATCCAAAAAGGTTTTCCTGGTCGTTGAGCAACTTTATGAAACAGTTTTTCTACCCCTAATTCGTTTAATACTTCTGGTAAAAAGTCGAATTTTCCTTTACTTACTGCGCCACTAAATAATAAAACATCGTATTCTTTTAAATAACCGTTTATTTTGTTTTTTAAAACCTCTTTATTATCCGTAATATGATCTGTTTTAGAAGGAATATATAGTTTATTTAAAAGTGAAACTAAAGTATATACATTAGATCTTCTTATTTGGTGTTTTAGCGGATTTTCATCAACACCTACTAATTCATCACCTGTAGAAATAATCATTACTTTAGGTTGTTTTGCTACTTTTATGGTGGATTTACCAACGGTGGCAATTACGCCAATTTCGGCAGGAGAAATAATAGTATTTTCTTTAATTAACTGCGCTCCTTTAATTTTATCTTTCCCTTTGGTGTGAATGTTTTGTTTGTTGTTTATAGTATTTACAGTAATTGTTGCCACTCCATTTTCTATAACAACATCTTCATAACGAATTACAGTATCGCAATTATTTGGTAAAACTGCTCCTGTCATTACTTCAATACAGTTTGCCGAATTTTGCATGGTTAATTGCTTGCTTCCGGCAGGCTGAACTGCTTCAATAGTAAAATTTCGTTGCTCATTTTTAAAATAAGAAAAATTGATTGCAATTCCGTCCATTGCAACACGGTTGAAAGGCGGAAAATCTCTATCGGCAACAATAGTTTCTTTTAAAACCCGACCAACAGACTCTATAAACGGAATTTCTTCAATCCCAAAATCTACTGTGTTTTGTAGTATTATTTTTTTTGCTTCTTGTACTGAAATCATATTCTTGATGTGCTTCTGAAATAAGTTCAGAATAACGTATGGTTATGTTATAAATTAATAAATTATTTTACCCACCAATAGTACTCATACTTTCACTCACGTTTCCTTTTTTTCGATTTGCTTCGGCAATAAATCCGTTTTCGGGTTTTTCTTTTATCAATGATAAAAAAAGCGCTTTTAAATCGTCATTGCTTGCTCTGTTACGAATAAAATCGCGTAAATTAAAAACGCCATCATCAAATAAACAATTTTTAAAAGTACCTGTTGATGTTATTCGTATTCGGTTACAATCGCTACAAATTGTTCGTGTAAAAGCAGGAATAATTCCTACGGTTCCTAAATGATTTTTAATAGAAAAATTTCGTGAAGTAGATGATTTTTCTGAGACAATATTTTCTACGCTATATTTAGTTTTTATCTCTTCTATAATCTTGTTGTAATTCCAACTTTCTTTAATATCTCGCTGTCCTTTTCCGTTAAAAGGCATTTCTTCAATAAAACGAACTGCAATATTCTTATCTTTTGTTAAGGAAACAAAATCATTAATTTCATCTGTATTAAAACCAGATTGCACTACTACATTTAGTTTTAAATTTAAAGTGCTTTTTTCTAATAATTCAAAAGTTTTATATACTTCAGTAAATACATCACGACGTGTAATTTTTGCAAATTTATCAGCATGTAAACTATCAATACTTAAATTTATGTTTTTTATTTTTTTAAGCTTTTCTAAAGTTTTAATGTGGCCAGAAACTAAAGCGCCATTTGTAGTAATATTAATCTCGTCTAACAAATCGTTAAAAGAAAGCATTTCTAAAAAAGCCATAAAATCTTTACGTGCAAAAGGTTCTCCGCCAGTTAAGCGAACTTTGTTAACTCCCAATTCAGTAAGTACACGAATAACTCGGTACATTTCTTTATACGTTAACAGCTCTTTTCTTGGCACAATATCAATACCTTGAGCAGGCATACAGTATTGGCAACGAAGATTACAACGGTCGGTTACAGCTAACCGAACATAGCTAATTTGTCTACCAAAAGCATCAATAAGTTTACTCATATAACAAAGATACGGTTTAATGATTCAATAATTTTATGCCATTTATCATAGTTTACTTAAACAATTTCCATTTTTTTCAATAAAAAAGAAGCGTTCATGTTTTTACACACTCCGTTTTTCATTTTATAATCAAAATGTAACTCATTGTTTATAATTTCGGCATCAAAATAATAATTTTTAATGGTTGTATATTCTGTTGCTAAATCACATAAACTAACATCGTGTGTTGCTATTATTCCGGTTGATTTTGACTTGTTTAATTTTTCAACAAATTTTTTAGAACCAATGGCTTTATCCTTACTATTGGTACCTTTTAAAATTTCATCTAAAATGATAAAATAATTTTCAGTTTTAATTTCGTTTACAATAAATTTTAATCGCTTTAACTCGGCATAAAAATAAGATTCATCATCGTTTAACGAATCAGATGTTCGCATACTGGTTATTAATTTAATCGGACTGTATTTAATTTTTTCGGCACAAATTGGCAATCCGCAATTAGCCATTACAATTGCTAGTGAAACGGTTCTTAAAAAAGTACTTTTACCAGCCATATTTGCTCCGGTAACAATAAAAAATTGTTCGTTATCTATTACAAAATCGTTGTCTATTCTTTTAGTTGCATCTAATAAAGGATGTCCTAAATTAACAGTATTTAAAGTTGTTTTTTCTGATGTTATAGTAGGAAAAACATAATTAGGTTTGTTAAAAACAAAGTTTGCTAACGAGTTTTGAGCATCAAAAAAAGCAACTACTTTAAACCATTCCTCAACAGTGTTTTTATAGGTTAAAATCCACTTTTCTATTTTAGCAGCATTGCGAGTATCCCAAAGAAAAAGCCCGTTACCAATAACAGCAATTAAAATATTGTTTCGTTGATCAAAAGCATCAAGTTTTTTAGAAAATTCTTTAAAAATAGTTGATGCTTTTTTAAGTTTCAGCTTAATTTTTTCTTGCTTGTTTTTTAATGTAGGATCAGAAAAATCTTCATTTTCTATCAATTCTAATAATTGATGGTATTGATTAAATGTTTCTTTTACTTTAGACGTTTCGGTTGCTAATTTTTGAACATTTTTAAAAAAGAACGAAGTAATTATCAATCCGATAAAAAACCAAATTAATACGATTGAAAACGGAACGATTTTAAAACTCAATAAGCCAATTAAAATTAAAGAAATTGCTGAAAAAACAAGAGAAAAAACGGGGAAAAAAGAAGTTATTTTTTGTTGATAAGAATGTATCCAACTTACAATTGTAGTGGTGGCAGTTTTGGTATGAATTAAATTGGCAACTGCAGTAAAATGTTGTCGCCACTTTACTTTTAAAGAGAGCTCTTTGGTGGTTTGTTGTCGCTCTTCAATGTTTTTAATATGATTATTTGTTAAGGTATCTGCCAACAATTTTCTTCCATCATTGGTGGCTGTTCTGTTTATGTATTGAAAAAAAGAACCAGCCCCAAATAAATCAATATCATTACTAAAATAATGCTCAGGATTTGTAAATTCTTCGCCATTTTCTAAATCAGCAAAGTCACCATTTAAAACTTTTATTTCTGTTTTATTGATGTGTAATTTTGCTGCTACAAGGTTTTTTTTGCGTTTTAATTGCGTGTGCTTTACAATTAAAAACAAAAAAATAAGTACACTAATAAAGCTAACTGAAAACAATAAATTGTTTTTTGTAATAGCAATATAAGTAGAAAAACAAATAGCTAAAAAAGCAAAAAGCCTTAAAATACGAGTGCTAAACAATTGTTTTTTAAGCTTTGTTAAATCGCCGTTTAAGTTGTTTATTTCTTCTTTATAAAATTGAATTGGTTGTTGCATTATCTGTAAATAAATATTACTGTAAATGTACGTATAGCTACTTAATTATCTTTATAAAATTGTATTTTCGTTGCATGCCAACACCATTAGAACTTCAATTAAAAACATTACCTAATTTACCCGGAGTTTATCAATATTTTGATAAAAATGAGGTGATTATTTACGTTGGTAAAGCTAAAAATTTAAAAAAACGTGTTGCTTCTTATTTTACAAAAACTCACGAAAATGGTAAAACGCGCATTTTAGTAAAAAAAATTGTTAGGATTGAGCATATTGTGGTCGATACTGAAACAGATGCACTGTTGCTTGAAAACAACTTGATAAAAAAATACAAACCGCGCTATAATGTTTTATTAAAGGATGATAAATCTTATCCGTGGATTTGTATAAAAAAAGAACGTTTTCCGCGTGTGTTTTCTACCCGAAGAGTTGTTAAAGATGGTTCGGAATATTTTGGGCCTTACACCAATATGAAAACCGTACACGCCTTGTTAGATTTGATAAAAGAACTGTATCCTTTACGAACTTGTAGCTACGATTTAAGTAAAGAAAAAATAGCTTCGGGCAAGTATAAAGTTTGTTTAGAATACCATTTAGGTAATTGCAAAGGTGCTTGCGAAGGGCATCAGTACGAAGATAATTATCAAGATGAAATAAGAGCGATAAGAAGTATTATTAAAGGTAATTTTAAAGAAAGTTTAGAACAATTACAACAAATAATGCTGGGTTTTGCTTCGGATATGAAGTTTGAAGAGGCTCAAAAAATTAAAGACAAATTAGATGCTTTAAAAAATTATCAAGCAAAATCAACAATTGTAAATCCGTCTATTAATAATGTTGATGTTTTTTCAATAATTTCTGATGAAACTCATGGTTATGCTAACTTTTTTAAAGTAATGAATGGATCAATAGTACAATCGTACACCACTGAAATAAAAAAGAAGTTAGAAGAAACTGATAAGCAATTATTAGAGCTATTTATAGTAGAAACACGTAATCGATTTAACTCATTATCAAGAGAAGTTTATGTTCCTTTTAAAGTTAATTTAGGAGAAAACATTAAAGTTACCATTCCAAAATTAGGCGATAAAAAACGCATTGTAGATTTATCTGAAAGAAATGCTAAATATTATCGAATGGAACAGTTTAAGCAAATAAAAATTGTAGATCCAGATCGTCATGTAAAGCGAATTATGAGTCAAATGCAAAAAGATTTACGTTTGCATGAAGAGCCGAGACATATTGAATGTTTTGATAATTCGAACATTCAAGGAACGCATCCTGTGGCAGCTTGTGTGGTTTTTAAAGATGGTAAACCTAGCAAAAAAGAGTATCGACATTATAATATTAAAACCGTTGAAGGTCCTGATGATTTTGCATCGATGGAAGAAGTGGTTTTTCGTCGTTACAAACGATTGTTAGAAGAAAAACAACCGTTGCCACAATTAATTGTTATTGATGGTGGAAAAGGACAATTATCATCTGCATTAAAAAGCTTAGATGTTTTAAATTTAAGAGGCAAAATAGCCATTATTGGTATCGCAAAACGCTTGGAAGAAATTTATTATCCAGGAGATAATGTTCCTTTATATTTAGATAAAAAATCTGAAAGCTTAAAAATTATTCAGTTTTTACGTAACGAAGCACACCGATTTGGAATTACTTTTCATAGAAATAAACGAAGTAAAAGTGCCATTCAATCAGAATTAGAACAGATTCCGGATATTGGTAAACAAACCATTACCAATTTATTGCGTAAATTTAAATCGGCTAAAAGAGTAAAAGAGGCTACTTTAGATGAATTAAAAGAAATTGTTGGTTTTTCGAGAGCTCAAAAAGTATATCAATATTATCAAAAATTAAAATAATGAAAAAGTTACTATTTTTATTCTTTCCTATTTTTTTAGTAGCCCAACAACAACCAAAAGTTGGTTTGGTACTTAGTGGTGGTGGCGCAAAAGGATTTGCACACATAGGCGTACTTAAAGAATTAGAAAAAGCTGGCGTTGAGGTTAGTTATATTGGCGGAACTAGTATGGGCGCTATGATTGGTGGTTTGTATGCATCTGGTTATTCAGCAAAACAAATAGAAAAAATAATTGCAACTACCGACTTTATTACTTTATTACAAGATAAAGTTGAAAGAAATGATAAATCTCTTTCAGAGAAAGAACACGGAGAAAAATATACCGTATCGTTGCCTATTAAAAACGGAAAAATAGGACTTCCGTTAGGTTTATCAAAAGGACAAAATATATTAAATTATTTAACCGAATTATTAGCACCAGTTGATAATGTAACCGATTTTTCAAAACTTCCAATTCCGTTTTATTGCATTGCTACTGATATAGAATCTGGTGAGGAAGTAATTTTAAACAAAGGATCATTGCCTTTGGCATTAAGAGCCAGTGCCGCTTTTCCTTCATTATTAAATCCAGTAGAAATTGATGGAAAATTATTAGTTGATGGTGGTGTTGTAAATAATTTTCCGGTAGATATAATGAAACAAAAAGATGTTGACTTAATTATCGGTGTAAATGTTCAGGGGCAGTTGCTAAAAAGAAATGAATTAACATCTGTAGCATCATTATTATTACAAATAATTAACTTTCAGATGTATGAAAAAGCTGATGAACAAGTTAGTTTATTAAATGTTTATTTACGTCCAGATATTGTTGATTATAGTGTGATTTCTTTTGATAAAAAAGATGAAATTTTAAAAGAAGGTATTGAAGAGGCTAAAAAATTTACCGCAGTTTTTGATAGTATTGGTAAATTACAAATTGATAAAAAAATAAGAAAAAAGCATGTAGTTAAAGATAAAAAGTTTTTAATAGACCGTATTGTTATAGGAGGAAATAAAAATTACACCAACGATTATATTTTAGGAAAGCTACAGTTAGAAGAAGGTGATAGTGTTTCTTATAAAGATATTTCTAAAAAAATAAATGCTTTAACAGCATCTAAAAATTTTAATAGAATTAGTTATCATCTTAAAAAATCTTTTCAAGGAAAAAAATTAGAGTTAAAAGTAAAAGAAGAAAAAATCAACTCCTATTTTAAAGTAGGGTTACATTATGATTTGTTATACAAATCTGCAGCCTTATTAAACTATAATCATAAACGATTGTTTACTGATAATGATGATATTTCTTTAGATGTTGGTTTGGGAGATCGTTTGCGCTATAATTTAGAGTATTTTATAGACAATGGTTTGGCGGCCAGTTATGGTTTTAAATCGCGTTATAATAATTTTAAAAGTGATTTTTTTCACGAAACAAACTATATAAATGCAAAATATTCAGATTATACAAATGCGTTTTATATACAAACAACAATTAACGAAAAATTTGCATTTGGAATAGGAGTAGAAAATAAACATATTACTTTAAGTTCAGAAAATATATTAGCAAGTGGCGAAGAAGTTTTTTTTGATAAAAGTAACTATGTAAACCTGTATTCCTTTTTAAAATTTGATTCTTACAATAAAAAAGTTTTTCCAACAAAAGGTTTTTATGCTGATATAGCTTTTAAATGGTATGTTTGGTCGGATAGAAATGATAAGCTAGATAAATTAATTAGCAGTAGTGATGAGTTTCAGCAATTTTCGCAATTAAGTGGTAGCTTAGGTTTTGCAACCATGATTTTTGATAAATTAAGCTTGCAATATACAGCCGAAGGAGGATATACTTTAGGTAAAAAAAGTTCTCAAATATTTGATTATCGTTTAGGAGACTACAATCAAAATTATATTAATAATTTTAAAAGTTTTTATGGTTACCAAACAGGTAGTTTAAGTGATCAATCATTTTTAAAATCTGAATTTAATTTTAAATATCAATTTTACGACAAACATTATTTAAATTTTATTGCAAATTATGCACGTGTTGAAGAAGATATTTTTTCAGAAGTTCTTGAGGGTACAAAATCGGGTTACGCTGTAGGATATAGTGTTGAAACGTTTTTAGGACCTGTAGAATTAAAGTATAGTTGGTCTCCCGATCATTCAGAAACATATTGGTTATTTAACTTAGGTTTTTGGTTTTAAAACAAAAAATCCCGTATCAAATGATACGGGATTTTTATTTCATAATAAGATTGCCTTACTTACTTTTTTTCTTCTTTAAAAAGAATTTATATTGTAAGTATTGGTATGCATCTCTTGGTAATATTTTAATCCACTTTTTGTGCTGAACAAACCAATTAAAACGGATAGAATTTACGCCCTTTGTTAAATAAGCAGCTATAAAAGGATGTACATTTAATGTAATTTCCTTATAGTTTTTACCGCTATTCATTATGCGTTCTAACTCAGCTTCTATCTTATCAATTAAAACAATAGGAGCTTCAACTTCGCCGTTTTTATTCGGGTTTGGTTCACGTGTTTTTATTTCTAATTCAGGTCGTACACGTTGTCTTGTAATTTGTACTAAACCAAATTTACTCGGAGGTAATATTTTGTGTTTTGTACGGTCTAAAGACATTGCGTCTTTTAAATGTTGATATAATTTCTGTCTGTTTTCTGTCGATTTCATATCAATAAAATCAACAACAATAATTCCACCCATGTCACGCAATTGTAATTGACGTGCAATTTCGGTGGCAGAAATTAAATTAACTTCTAATGCAGTTTCTTCTTGGCTTAAAGCTTTGTTAGATCGGTTACCACTGTTAACGTCAATAACATGTAAAGCTTCGGTGTGTTCAATAACTAAATACGCACCTTTGCTCATAGAAACTGTTTTACCAAATGATGTTTTTATTTGTCGTTCGATCCCATATTTCTCAAAAATAGGAGTATCTCCCTTGTGTAGTTTTACAATACTTTCCTTTTCAGGATATATTTCTTGTAAATACTCTTTAATTTCAATCATTAAAGTTTCATCATTGGTTACAATACTTGTAAAAGAATCGTTCATTACATCTCTTAAAATAGAAGATGCTCTGTTTAACTCACTTAATATTTTTGTTGGTGTATTTTGATTTGCAATGCTATTGCACATTTTTTTCCAACGATCAAGTGAATTTTGTAAATCTTTATCTAGTTCTGCTACTTTTTTACCTTGTGCAACAGTACGTAAAATAAGTCCAAACCCTTTTGGTTTGATACTTTTTGCTAATTTTTTTAAACGTTCTTTTTCCTTAGGATCTGCTATTTTTTGAGATACAGATACTCGGTTAGAAAAAGGAACTAAAACTAAAAATCTACCAGCTATTGATAGTTCCGAACTAATACGCGGACCTTTGGTAGAAATTGGTTCTTTTACAATTTGTACTAATAAATTTTGACCTGATTTTAGTACATCATTAATGCTTCCGTCTTTATTGATATCGTTTTCAGATCGGAAGTTTTTTAAAGTGAATTCTTTATAATTACCTATGCTTACCTTCTTAATGAATTTGTTTAAAGATTGTACTTGCGGACCTAAATCATGATAATGTAAAAAACCATCTTTAGGATATCCAACATTTACAAAAGCGGCATTTAAACCAGTCATCACTTTTCCTATTTTTGCTAGAAAAACATCTCCGACCGAAAATTTATTATCGCTTGTTTCTTTGTTTAATTCAATAAGTCTACCATCTCTTAGTAAGGCGAAATCAATATCAGAAGAATTTGAACGAATTATTAATTCTGTTTTCATTCTGAATATAGTTTTGTGCCAACGTAATAATTTTACGCAGACGGATTAAAATTTGTAAACAGGTATAATTTTTATACCATCTTAAGGTGTTAAAACCTTAATGTCAATGAACTTAATAAGCTATAAAAGCAACGAAAAAGTAAGCGTTAGCTTACTTTTTCTTATGGCGATTTGCTCTTGCTCTTTTCTTTCTTTTGTGTGTAGAGATCTTAGCTCTCTTTCTTTTTTTACCACTTGGCATAGTTAAAATGTTTTGTAAAACCTTATGAGGTTTCGGATTAATAATTTTTTAATTACTTTACAGATACTTTAGTTTTAACACCCTCTGTAAACACTTTTGATGGTTTAAAAGCAGGTATGTTATGTGCAGGAATTTTGATAGTAGTATTTTTTGAAATATTTCTACCCGTTTTCTCTGCTCTAGTTTTGATAATAAAGCTACCAAAACCTCTTAAATATACATTATCTCCGCTCTCTAATGCATCTTTTACTTCGTCCATAAACGCTTCAACAGTCGCTAAAACATCTGCTTTTTCAATTCCACTCTTGTCTGAAATCTTAGATACGATATCTGCTTTTGTCATTCTATATATATTTTGAATTTATTTTTGAAAATGAGGGTGCAAATATATGATAATTAATCTATTCCGAAAATAATAAGAATAAAAAAATCTAAATAAAATGCAGTATTTTCGCAAGCTAAATTTACATAAATGATATTTGCTAACCAACTTATTTACTGGTATTTAAACAATAAAAGAGATTTGCCTTGGCGTAAAACTAAAGATCCTTACTTGGTTTGGTTAAGCGAAATTATGTTACAGCAAACGCGAGTAGCTCAAGGATTACCTTATTATACAACGTTTACAAAAGAGTTTAAAACAGTGTTTGATTTAGCAAAGGCTGATGAAAGTAAGGTGCTAAAATTATGGCAAGGACTTGGGTATTATTCAAGAGCTAGAAACTTACATTTTACAGCAAAACATATTGCAAATGAGTTTAATGGTGTTTTTCCTGATAGTTATAAGGAGTTATTAAAACTAAAAGGAATTGGAGATTACACGGCTTCGGCAATTGCTTCTGTTTGTTTTGATGAGCCAGTTGCGGTTGTTGACGGAAATGTATACCGAGTTTTATCTCGTTATTTCGGAATTTACACTCCTATAAATTCATCTAAAGGAATAAAAGAATTTAAAGAATTAGCACAAACTTTAATCGATTCTTCGCAACCAGGAATATATAATCAAGCAATTATGGATTTTGGAGCCATGCAATGCAAACCTCAAAATCCGTTATGCGATTCTTGTCCGTTATCAAATAGTTGTGTTGCTTTAGAGAAAAAAATAATAAAAGAACTGCCTGTAAAAGAGAAAAAAATAAAAATAAAAAAAAGATATTTTAATTTTTTAGTTGTTGTTACCGATGCTGAAAAAACAATTATTGAAGAGAGAATCGGAAAAGGAATTTGGCAAGGATTATATCAATTTCCATTAATTGAAACAACTACTAATATTGATGAAAACACATTAATTTCATCCGAAGATTTTATAGGTAAATTTCCTTTAGAAACTACAGTTTCATTATTTAATAGTAAAGAAATAATACACAAATTATCACATCAACATTTGTACACACAATTTTGGATTGTAAAAACATCAGAAATTAAAGAAAAAACAATTTTTTGGAAAGATATCAAACAATTTCCGGTGCCAATTTTGATTGATAACTTTTTAAATGAATACATAAATAGCAAAAAGTAAATTTTGTATCTTTGATTGTTATTCAAAACAAACAAGGTTATGGCAGGTACAATTAATAAGGTTATTTTAATAGGTCATTTAGGTGATGAGTTAAAAATGCATTATTTTGAAGGAGGTAATGCTATTGGGCGTTTTCCTTTAGCCACCAACGAAACGTATACCAACCGCCAAACAGGAGAAAAAGTAACCAATGTAGAGTGGCACAATATTGTTGTACGAAATAAATTGGCTGAAATTTGCGAAAAATATTTAACCAAAGGCGATAAGGTTTATTGCGAAGGACGAATTAAAACCCGTCAATACGAAGTTGATGGGCAAAAACGTTATGCAACTGAAATACAAGTGCAAGAAATGACATTTTTATCAACCAAAAAGGGCGACAATAATACTGCGGTTTCGGCACCAAATACAACTCAAGAAAATAATGTTAATCCAAATACATCATCCCAAAACGAAGATGATTTACCATTTTAATTAAATTTTAAAAATTGGATACAGACCCCAACTCCTTGTTTTTTCTTTTATCAAGTATTGATTTATTAACATCAATAAATAGTTTGTTGTTACTTTTTTTATTGATTTGTTCAGCGTTAGTTTCAGGAACAGAAGTCGCTTTTTTTTCAATAACACAAACACAATTAGATGAGCTTATATCTTCATCAAAAGGAAAAAATACGGTTGTAAAATTACTAGAAAATCCGAAGAAATTATTGGGTACAATTTTAATAACCAATAACTTTATTAATATTCTTATTGTATTAATATTTGCCTCGTTGGGCGAAGTTTTTTTTAGCCAATTATCTGGCGGAATAAAATTTTTGGTAGAAGTTGTTTTAGTTACTTTTTTAATTTTATTATTTGGCGAAGTATTACCAAAAGTATATGCAACTCGAAAATCGATGGAGTTTGCTGGTTTTATGGCAAAACCAATTCAGGTTTTAAATATTTTTTTATCGCCGTTAAGCACACCGTTAATAAAACTAACAAGCATTGTAGAAAATAAATTAGGCAACAAAAACAACAATCTTTCGGTAGAACGTTTATCGCAAGCTTTAGAGTTAACTTCAAGTGGAGCCACCACAAAGGAAGAACAAAAAATTTTAGAAGGAATTGTAAGTTTTGGTAATACCGAAACTGTACAAATTATGAAACCCAGAACCGATGTTTGTGCTATTGCAGATGACACATCGTATGAGGAGGTTTTAAAAACAATTCTTAAAAACGGGTATTCAAGAATTCCTGTATATCACGAAAATATTGATACCATTACAGGTGTTTTATACGCCAAAGATTTATTAGCGTATTTAAGCAAAAAGAGTTTTAATTGGCAAAAATTATTACGGGAAGCTTTTTTTGTACCAGAAAACAAAAAGTTAGACGATTTGTTAAGTGAGTTTCAAGAAATGAAAAAACACTTAGCCATTGTGGTTGATGAATATGGCGGAACCAGCGGAATTGTAACTTTAGAAGATGTTATTGAAGAAATTGTTGGAGATATTAATGATGAGTTTGATGATGATGATTTAACGTACTCTAAAGTTGATGAAAACAATTATATTTTTGATGGAAAAACAAATATTAAAGACTTTTGTAGGGTTTTAGATGATGATGACGAAGAGAAATTTGAAGAGGTAAAAGGAGAAAGCGAAACCTTAGCTGGTTTTATTTTAGAAGTATCGGGAAGGTTTCCTAAAAAAGGAGAGAAAATAAACTTTGGTATTTATACGTTTACTATTGAAGCGTTAGATAAGAAGCGTATAAAACAAGTAAAAGCAACACGAAATGCGTAAATTTTTATTGTTGATATCAGCAATGTTATTAGTTGGTTGTGGTGAAGAAACATTGCCTAAACCTAAAGGATATTTAAGTTTAGAGTATCAAAATTTAGGATATAATAAATTAAATAACAGCAGGCCATATCGTTTTGATGTGGCAAAAAAAGCAACTATTAAAAACTTGCCACAAAATTGGCTAAAAGTGCAATATCCAAAATTAAAAGCATCTGTTGATATTACTTACAGACCCGTAAATAATAATTTACGAGAACTCTTAATTGAAGCCGAAAAATTGGTGTTAGAGCATACAGTAAAAGCAGATCATATTTCTTGGCGAGATTATGTTGATACTGATAAAAAAATATACGGTAAAATGTGTGAAATTTCTGGTAACGCTGCTTCGCAAATACAATTTCACGTTACAGATAGTACAAATCACTTTTTAAAAGGATCGTTGTTTTTTTACACAAAACCCAATTACGATTCTATTTTACCAGCTGTTGAATACATCAAAAAAGATATGATTCACATGTTAGAAACCTTAGAGTGGGCAAATTAATTGATTGCTCTTTTTTTACTCTGCAACAATAAATAAAATTGTAATCCGAATAAAATTGCACCCGAAAGTAAATGTATTGCTTGCGTACCTAAAGGGAACTCAGCATAATACATTAAAATACCCGTAATGGTTTCTAAAAAGATTAAAAATACAATCCAATTTACTAATTTATAGCCTAAGTTTTTAATTTGATTAATATAAAATAAACCTAAATTTACCAATACAATTGCAATGGTAAATGAACGGTGGAAGTAAAATTTAAAACTAGGATTTAATAAGCTATAATGCTTATTATCAAATCCAAATAATTTTACTTGTTCATCAATAAATTGACGAACTTGTGTCCCCATAGCTATTTGAATTAACGAAAATAATACCGAAAAAATTAATAATTTATTAAATAGCGAATGGTATTTATAAGTTGCTTTTTTACGATCGGTAACTATAAATAACAACCATAATAGCAAAGCAACAATAATTAAACCGCCTACCATATGAATAGTAATAATGGTTGGTTTTAAGTTCGAATCTACCACAGTTTTACCTAACCAAGCTTCAAATAACATTAAAAAGAAAGCACCAAAGGCCAAGAGTGTAATTCGTTTTTTTTCTCTCCAAAATTTAGTTGAAACAAAAATTAAAAACAAAAACGGAATTCCGGCTAAAGCAGATGATAAACGGTTAATGTATTCGGTCCAAGTATGGTATTTATTAAATTTTGCGTAGTTGTGTTTGGTGTATTTTACCCAATTATTATTTTTAAATTCTTCGGATGTTTTTACATCATTTTCGGCAACAAATAAGGTTTCGTTTTTAACGATAATCATCCCTTTTTCGTAATTAGTATTTGGTTGCCATGTAATTTGTTCTTCGGATGTTGGCGGAATGTAATATCCAAAACACTTTGGCCAATCAGGACATCCCATTCCCGATCCTGTCATACGAACTACCGATCCTGCTAAAAAAATTAGATAAACCGAAATTAATGAGATTTTTACTATGAGCGGAAAGTGTTTTTTCATCAGAAGAAAAGTTTTTACAAAGATACTATAAACCACAAAAAAAGCTCCTTAAAACAGGAGCTTGATTTTTTATGTATCAAATTAAATTATGCTTTTTTGGTTTCAGCACAACATTGTTTTTTACAATCTGTAGCACAAGCTTTTTTATCAGCTTCGCTTTTTGTACAGCATTCTTTTTTACAGTCTGCTTTACATGCTTTTTTTGCAGCATCTTTTTTAGCGCAACAAGCCATTGTACACCCTTCTTTACACGCTTTTTTGGTTGTTTCAGAAGCTTTATACATTTCTCCACTACCAATTCCCTCAACAAAAGCAATTAAGTCTGCCTTGTTTGTAATATTTGCATCGTATTTTATGGTAGCGATGCTGTCATTAAAAACAACGTTGGCTTTTAAAACACCTTCTTTTTTACTTAAATCAGAAGCAATTTTTTTAGCACATCCAATTTCGCAAGTCATTCCAGAAATATTTAAAGAAAGTTCTTTTGCATTTGCAGCCATTTCCGTTTTTTGTTCTTTAGTAGCTTCTTCTTTTTTTGCTTCGGTTTTGCATCCAACAGCTAAAAAACTAACAAAAGCTAATGCGAATATTATTTTTTGAATTTTCATCGTTTTAATTTATTGAGTTATTTAGCAAAGTTATTAATAAAATCAATTTTATAAATAGAAATAGCCGAATTTTGTACTTAAATGTATTAAAAATGAGTAATCAACAACGAAAATGGTTGTATTTAGTAGTGCTTTCGGTAGTTTGGGGAAGTTCTTTTATTTTAATGAAAAAAGCATTGATTGGTTTAACGCCTATTCAAGTTGGTGCTTTACGAATATTAATTACCGCATTTTTTTTATTATTGATTGGTTTTAAAAGCGTAAAAAAAATAAAGAAAAAGCATTTAAAATATATTGTTTACACTGCTTTTTTAGGTACTTTTTTTCCGGTGTTTTTGTTTGCTTTTGCTGTGAAAGGAATAGATAGTTCTATTGCTTCAATTTTAAATTCTTTAACACCATTTAATACTTTTATTTTTGGAGCTTTAGTATTTGGTTTTGCTTTTAAAAAGAAACAATTTATTGGAATTTTAGTTGGATTGGTTGGAACAATGATATTGATTTTAAAAGGAGCAGAATTAAATCCGAATCAAAATTATTGGTATGCTGTTTTGGTTATTTTTTCATCAATAGGATATGCGTTTAACGTAAACATCATTAAAAAATATTTATCAGATTTAGATGCTTTGGCAATTACTACGGGTAACTTTTTAGTGCTAATTATTCCTGCTTTTATAGTGTTGTGTTTTTCTGATTTTTATACTTCATTTCAAACAAATACTCAAGTAATAAGTGCGTTGGGTTATATTACTATTTTGGCAATTGCAGGTACGGCAATTGCTAAAGTTATTTTTTATGATATGGTTCATATTTCGTCACCAATATTTGCTTCGTCAGTAACGTATTTAATTCCTATTGTGGCGGTAATGTGGGGAATTATTGATGGCGAAAAACTAAGTGTTATACAATTACTTGCAGGTGTAATTATTTTATTTGGAGTTTGGATGGTAAATAAAGCTAAATAACTTTAATGTAATTTTTAACAATAAAAAAGCCAAAACACAATGTGTTTTGGCTTTTTGTTTACTAGTAATTTTATTTGTTATTTAAAATCTGCTTCTGATACACCTTCGTTTACCTTAGCATCTTTTAAAGTATATTGTACTTTTTGTCTACCTAGACTTCCTGTTTTTTTAGTAGCGAATTTAACACCACCAAAATCTTTATAATCACTAAATAATGTTTCTTGATTTTGAGTTTGTCCTCCAAAAAGAATTTTTTGAGTTTCTTTTACTTTTAAACCAGTTTTAACATCAAAATAAGTATTTGTAGATACTGTTTTCCCTAATTTAGAAATTACATAAACCTCTTTACCATCAACAGTTTCAATACCTGTTAATTTAGTTTCAGCGTTAGCTAATAATCCAACTTCAGGTAAAACACCTAAAACGTGTGTCATTTCTGCCGCCATTTCAGCTGGTAAAGGTTGTCCGTTCATTTTAATAGCTGTTTTGTCCATTACAGCTTTTTGCATAACATTACCGTTCATGGCAGTTGCATTTAAAAAATGTGTTGTATTTCTTTTTTCGGTAGATTCAATTTTCATTCCTTGTATTTCTGCACTATAAACCACCATCGTAGTTTTTAAAGCGGCAATTTTAGCTGCACCACCAATAGCATCAAAATACTTGTTAATTACTGTTTTTTTAGTAACTCCTGCAGGAATTTGTTTTTTCATTGCAGGCTTAGTAGTTGCATTTCCGTACTTATCAAAATAACTGATTTTATAATCTCCTTTTTCAAGGTTTTTAAGTACGTCAATTCCTTTACCTGTAATTATAATACGAGCTTTATCACCTTTAAAATATTTAATAGCTGCATTTTGTACATCTTCTAAAGTAACTGCATTAATGTTTTCAATATAGTTTGCATAGAAATCTTTAGGTAAGTTATAACGTGCAATATTTAAAGCATAACTAGCAGCAGTTCTTGGTTTTTGAACATTCATTACAAAGCTACCAATGTATTTTTCTTTTACATTTTTAAGCTCTTCAGCTGATGCTTTTTGGTATCTGATTTTGTTAATTTCTTTTTGTAATTCTACAACCGAACTATCAGTTACCATGTTTCTAACACTTGCCGTTGCTCTAAAAGTAGCAGCATTTCTACTTTGTCTGATGCTAGAATAAGATCCGTAAGTATACCCTTTATCTTCACGTAAATTTTGAAATAAACGTGCAGTACCACCACCACCTAAAATTTGGTTTGCTAATAAAGCTGCATAATAATCTTTATCTCCTAACTTTAAATCGATGTTGTTAATTACTGTAACTTCTGACTGTACAGCATTTGGCATATTTACAAAGTTAATCTCAGTAGTAGCAACATTTGAAGGCTTTGTAACATTGTGTACAGGTATAATTCCTTTTGCCCAATTACTAAATAATTTAGTTACTGTTTTTTTAATTTCTTTAGGATTAATATCTCCTTCAATAATTAAATAAGCATTGTTTGGCTTGTAATAAGTGTTGTAAAACTTTTGAACATCAGCAAGTGTAATTTTATTTACAGACTCTTTAGATGTAAACTCACCAAAAGGATGTTTTTTACCATAAGTTAAAACGTCTTCAACTCTTCTAGCAGCACTTTTTACATCTTTTTCGCTAGATTTTATTCCATCTAAAGTTACTTTTACTTCTTTGTCAAATTCTTCTTGAGTAAACTTAGAGTTTTTAACACCATCTGCCATTAATCCTAAAACTTCAGGAAAGTACTTTTTTAAAGAAGAAGCATATGCACCACCACTAAAAAAGTTAACATTGGCACCTAAATAATCTACTTTTTCGTTAAAATCATCTTTAGATATTTTAGCAGTTCCACGACCTAGTAAACTTCCCATAATGTTAGAAACACCAGCAATGCTACCTTCAAAAACAGGCTTATTGTCTATTGTTAGGTTAGCAGAAGCTCTTGGTAATTTGTGGTTTTCAACCATAATTACAGTCATACCATTTTTTAAAGTAAATTTTTCTACTTCACCAAGTTTAACCACAGGGTCTGGTCCTGGTTTTGGCATTTTACTTCTATCTATTTGTGCGTTTAAAGCAAAAGACATGGTTACAATTGCTATTAACGATAAAATTTTTGTTTTCATAATTATATTGTCTTTTGAATTATTTTTTCTTTGGAAGATATTCTAAGATTAATCGTTGGTTTGGATTTAAATACTTCTTAGCAACCTCTCTTATTTCTTCTCTAGTAATTGAACGGTAAATTTCTATTTCGGTATTAATTAAATTTGTATCACCGTATAAAACATTATAACGAGCTAAAGAATTTGCAATTCCGTCAACACTAGAATTTGAGTTTACAAACTGATTTTCGAATTTATTTTGAAGCTTTTGGTGTGCTTTTTCAGAAATTAATTCTGTTTGTATTTTTACAACCTCTTCGTCAATTTCTTTTATAATATCAGTAAGTTTTGTTTTACCTTGTGGTAATCCAAATAAAATATAAGTTCCATAATCTTCCTGACTCATATTAATTGCACCAGCCTGTAAAGCCATTTTTTTAGTATCAACTAATTTTTTGTATAAAACAGAACTTTTACCAGAACTTAAGTATGATGAAATCATATCTAAAACTCTAGAATCTCTAGTTTTCATAGACGGAGTTCTGTAGGCAGTAATAATTGCTGGTATTTGAATATTAGGATCGTATGCTTTAGCATTTATTTGGCTTGTAATAGGATCTTCTTTAGGGAAATTTCTTTCAATTTCAGCCCCTCTAGGAATTGGTCCAAAATAATCTTGAATCATTTTTTTAGTTGTGTTGATGTCAATATCACCAGCAACAACTAAAGTAGCGTTATTTGGAACATAGAATTTTTTATTAAATGCTAAAAACTCCTCTAAAGTAGCATCATCTAAATGCTTCATTTTACCAATTGTGGTTCCTTTATAAGGGTGTTTTTTAAAAATATTTTTCTTTACATTTTCTAAAAAACGAGAATACGGTTGGTTGTCAACACGTAATCTTTTTTCTTCTTTTACAACCTCATTTTGTGTATCAACACCTTTTTGTTTAATAACTGGGTGTAATAAACGTTCAGACTCTAACCATAAACCTAATTCTAATTTATTAGAAGGAAAAACTTCGTAATAATAAGTTCTATCATCAGTAGTGTTAGCGTTATTTCTTCCTCCGTTCGAAGAAACAATTTTAAACCACTCTCCTTTTTTAATGTTTTTTGTACCTTCAAAAAGTAAGTGTTCAAAAAAGTGAGCCATACCAGTTCTGTCTGGTTGTTCATCTTTTGCACCTACATGATACATTACAGAAGTTGTTACTACAGGAGCGGTATTATCCTGATGTAAAATAACGTGCATACCGTTACTTAAATCGTATTCTTCAAATTCAACTTTTTGAGCATTTGCAGAAAATGCAATCAAAACCGTTGAAGCAAGAGTTAAAATACTTTTTTTCATTGATTTTTTATTTAGTTAGTAATTAATTTTTAGGTTTGACGCTATCAAAATTGATTTGTTACAAATCTGTTTTAAATAACATCAAAAAAAATGATTCTCAAAAATAAAACTATTCCATGGTTATATCATCACTTTTTATAATTAAACTCTATTAAGTTAAAAGAACAACTAACTTGTTGTAAATAAATAAAAAAAGAGTATATTTGCATCCGCATTTTCGGTAAGAAAGTGTAATTAATTTAGTATAAATACGCAAAACAAAAAGTATGTACGCAATCGTAGAGATAGCAGGGCAGCAATTTAAAGTAGCAAAAGACCAAAAAGTATACGTACACCGTTTACAAGAAGCAGAAGGATCAAAAGTAACTTTTGATAACGTAATGCTTATTGCAGATAATGGTAACGTTACTATTGGCGCCCCAGCTATAGAAGGTGCAGGAGTAACTGCAACAGTATTAGGTCACTTAAAAGGTGATAAAGTAATCGTTTTCAAAAAGAAAAGAAGAAAAGGTTACAAAAAGAAAAATGGACACAGACAGTACTTAACTGAAATTCAAATTGAAGGAATTTCTGCATCAGGTGTTAAAAAAGAAGCAGCTAAAACAGCAGCTCCTAAAGCCGAAGCAAAATCAGAATCAACTGATTTAAGTTCTAAAACTGTAGCAGAATTAAAAGCTTTAGCTAAAGAAAACGGTGTAAAAGGATACACTTCTTTAAAGAAAGCTGAATTAATTGAAGCGTTAAGCAAATAATTAACTTTAAAAACTTACAGAGATGGCTCATAAAAAAGGTGTCGGTAGTTCGAAGAATGGTAGAGAATCAGAATCGAAACGACTAGGAGTAAAGATTTTTGGAGGACAAGCTGCAATTGCAGGTAACATTATTGTTCGTCAAAGAGGAACAACTCACAACCCAGGTGAAAACGTTTACATGGGTAAAGATCATACTTTACATGCTAAAGTTGACGGTGTTGTTGAATTCAGAAAGAAGAGAAATAACAGATCATACGTTTCTATAGTTCCTTTCGAGGCTTAAGAAATATTGATTTAATAAATTAAAGCTCAAACAACTTGTTGTTTGAGCTTTTTTATGTTTAAAACTCAAGTATAAAAAAACAGCACTTAAAGTTAAGTGCTGTTTTTTTATATGCTATTATTGATTAATCCCCCAATCCATCAATAATAAATTTCCTTGTGTATTATGGTACAAAGATGCGAGTAAAAAATAGTTTAAAAAATTACTTATGTGTAAATGGTATTAGTTTATGTATAAATGGTTTTATTCGTGTTTTTTTTAGTTGTTTTTATGTTTTTAATAGTTGTTTTTCAGTTTTTTACATTTTAATATTAAGTTAATATCAATTACATTTGAGTTAAAATTTATTTAATGTTAAGAGCAGTAATTATTGATGATGAACCAAAAGCAATACAAGGTCTTTCTTGGGAGTTGTCAAATTTTAATGAAGATATAGAGGTTATAGAAACGTTTACCGATGCAGAAAAAGCGATAAAATATATTAGCAATAATTCAATAGATTGTCTTTTTTTAGATATTGAAATGCCAACAATGGACGGATTTCAATTACTTGAAAAGTTAGAGAAAAGAGATTTTGCTGTAGTTATAACAACTGCTTATAACGAATATGCTATTAAAGCTTTAAAAAACGAAGCGATAGATTATCTTTTAAAACCTGTTGATTCTGATGATTTAGAAGTAACGTTAAATAGAATAAAAGCGCATTATGCTAAAAATAACAGCAATGAAAAGTTTGAGCAAATCTTATTAAATTTTAATAAAAAATTTAATAAGAGAAAGATTACCATAAGCACAGATGGAAAATTAATTTTTATAGAGGAGTCAGAAATTTTATTTGTAGAATCTGACGGTAATTATTCTTCAATCCATACTACTAATGGTAAGAAAATAGTGGTAACAAAAAAACTGAAAGAAATAAATTCATTATTACCAGACGAGCATTTTTTTAGAATACACAATTCGTTTGTTATCAACTTAAATAAAATTAAAGAATTTTTAAAGTCTGATGGATATGTAATATTAGAAGATAATCATAAAATACCTGTATCACGACAAAGAAAATCAGAGTTTTTAGAAAAATTTTAAAAATGAAAAACCTTTTTACATTACTGTTATTTTCTCTATTAACAAACATTTGTTTTTCTCAACAAAATATTGATAGTTTAATATTAGATGCTTTAAATAAAAAAGAAACCAACTATTTTAAACTTAAAAAGCATTTTAAAAAAGTTCGATTTACCGCTAATCAAATAAACTCACTTTTAGAAAAAAGTAAAGAAGGTAACTATGTTTTAGGCGAAATATATGCGAAAAATTCGCAAGGACTATTATATAGAGATTTAAAAGAATACGATAAGGCTATTGAAGTTTACAGCAAATCTTTAGTTAAGGCTAAAGATATAAGTAATATAGATGCCGAAATTGTAACATTAAATCAAATAGGTGTTATTTATAAAAGAGAAGATAAGGTTAGGCAAGCTTTAAACTATTTTCAAGAATCATTAGAGCTTATTTCTAAAATAAACGCTCCAACTAATAACATAAAAACAAGTAAGAGTATTGCAGTTAATTGTATAGGAGATATTTATTTAGAATTAAAACAATACGAAAGGGCTTTAGATAAATTTAATGAATCAATTGCTATTGATAAGGAGATAGATGATAAGGTAGGGTTGGCTATTAGTTATCAGAATATTGGTTATGCGTATGAGAGTTTAAATAAGTTGGATTTAGCATTGGATAATTATCAAAAGTCATTAAGATATAACACAATTAATGAAGATATTTTGGGGCAAGGGCTGTCTAACAATAGTATTGCAAATATTTTAATTAAAAAAGGAAATTACGAAGAGGCATATAAGTTTATTACCAAAGCGGTGGTTTCTTTAGAAAAAAATGGGAAGAAAGATTATTTAATAGAGGTTTATGATACTTTAGCTTCTGTATTAATAAAAGTAAATAAAAATGATGAGGCTGAGAGGTATTTAAATAAAGCGCTTAAAATAGGAGAAGAAAATAATATGCTTTCTAGTTTAAGCATGATTTATAAGCATTTTTCTGAATTAAATTTAAAAAAAGGAAATAATAAAGTAGCTTTAGATTTTTATAAAAAAGCAATTGAACTTGATAAAAAGAGTTTTGAAGCCAAAAATAATCGCTATATAAATAGCCTTATCAGTAAATATGATAGTGAGGTAAGTAGCAATAAGTTAAAACATTTAGCAAAAGAAACAGAAATTGCTAAGTTAAAATTATTAAGAAATAGAAATATTTTAATAATAGCCTTAGTTTCTATCGCTTTATTTGGAGTGCTATTATACTCTATTTACAGGCAACGTTTATTAAAAAACGATAAACAAATATTACTTTTAGAACAAGATGCTTTACGTATTCAAATGAATCCTCATTTTGTTTTCAATGCGTTAAATTCGATAAAACTATATATTATAAATAACGAGCAAAAAAATGCGGTTCGTTACTTAAATAAGTTCGCAAAACTGGTCCGTAATATCTTAGAATCTTCTACAGTAAAAGAAGTAAGTTTAGAAGAAGAACTAAAAACTATGGATTTATATATGAGTATTGAAAACATACGTTTTTCGAACGAAATATCATATCAAGAAAAAATAAACTCTAATCTTAATTTAGGAGTAATTAAAATTCCGCCTTTAGTATTGCAACCGTTTTTAGAAAACGCGATTTGGCATGGTTTATCTTCAAAAAAAGGAAGTAAAAAAGTTAATTTATCTGTTGATAAATTATCAGATGAATTTATTCAAATAGATATTGTAGATAACGGAGTAGGTCGTGAAGAAGCTTTTAGAATAAAGAGTGGAAAATCATTAAATAGAAAATCGATAGGTATAGATTTAACAAAAGAAAGGTTGCATAATTTTTCAGCGCAATTTCAAAGTAGTTATTCGTTAACGTATACTGATTTGTTAGATGTAGATGGTAATCCGAAAGGAACAAAAGTATCTATAAAAATACCAATTGTTTAAAAGTTAAATTTTAACTGAACCCATACAGGATCTTTTTTTTCTGTATTTAAATTACTAAACGAAATACCAAGTAAACGCACAGAATTTTTTAAAGAATCTTGGTATAATAAGTCTTTTACAATAGGATAAAAAGCCTTTTTTTCTTGAACGTAGTGGTTAATGGTTTTACTTCTTGTTTGTTGTGTAAAATCGCTATATTTTATCTTTAACGTTATCGTTTTTCCTTTTGTGTTAGATCTTTGCATTCTACGTTCTAATACTACTGCAATCTTTTCAAGTTGTTTTAACATGAAAATTTCAGAAGATAAATTTTCATTAAAAGTAGTTTCGGCTGCAATCGATTTTCTAACCCGATTTGGTTTAACCTTGCTATTGTGAATTCCTCTTACAATATTGTAATAATGCAAGCCCGATTTACCAAATAAAATCGAGAGTTCTTCAAGTGATTTTTTCTTTAAATCTATTCCCTTAAAAATACCCAAATTGTGCATTTTGGCAGCAGTAACTTTACCTACACCATAAAATTTATTTACAGATAATTCTTCTAAAAAAGGAATTACCTCTTCTGGATTTATCGTTTTTTGCCCGTTAGGTTTATTAATATCCGAAGCAATTTTAGCAACAAATTTATTAATTGATATTCCTGCGGATGCTCTTAATTCTAATTCATTCCAAATACGATTCCGAATTTCTTGAGCAATTAAACTGGCAGATAAATTACTTTTTTTGTTTTCGGTAACATCTAAATAAGCTTCATCTAAAGAAAGCGGTTCAACTAAATCGGTATAATCATAAAAGATAGCTCTAATTTTAGAGGATATTTCTTTATATCTATCAAACCGTGGAGGAACAAAAATTAAATGTGGACATTTTTTTTTAGCCAATACACCGCTCATTGCAGATCGCACTCCGAATTTTCGAGCTTCATAACTTGCAGCCGAAACAACACCACGTATTTCATTGCCACCAACAGCAACGGGTTTGTTTCGTAATTCAGGATTATCTAATTGCTCTACCGAAGCATAAAACGCATCCATGTCAACATGAATAATTTTACGATATGGAGGTTGTAGTTGCATGTGGTAAAATTAAAAAAAACTCTTAAAAAGCATGCTTCTTTTAATTTTAAACTTGTTTTACTTCAATAATATTTACAGGACACGCTTTTTTGGCTTCGTTAGAAGCTTCAAAAATAGTTTCATCGTGTGATTTTACCGTAAAAAAACCTTTTTTTTCAGTAGCGTGCAGTAAAACCGATTTACCATCTTTTTTAGACATCTGAAATTGCATCGGTGCAACTTCTACACAGTAGTTACAACCGATACATTTTTTTCTTTGTAAGGTAATTACTACCATTATTGTGCTGCAAATTCTGTTTTAACAATTTTATACAACTTATCTGAAGAGCGTATTTTAAAATCTAACTTCATGGTAACTTCATCTCCTTTGGTTGCTTTTTTAGCAGGAGTATCGTTTACAAACATTTCTTTCAATTCCATTTCTTGTGCACCAGTTGTGGGGCCAGTAATTAAAATAGTATCGCCAATAGTTACATCGTAAGCTTCAATTTTAAATTCGCCAATTTTTGCTTTCTGAAAATAATGTACTCCTTTACCTAAATATACTTTCTTTTGTGTAGCGTGCGAACCAGGTTCTTTGCTCCATTCACCAAGTTTTTGTCCTAAATAATAACCATTCCAAAAACCACGATTGTATACTTTTTCTAATTCTTGCATCCAAGAAATTACCTTTTCTTTGTCGTAAGTTCCATTTGCTAAACTATCAATCGCATCGCGGTAACATTTAATTACTTTGGCAACATATTCTGGCGCTCTTCCACGTCCTTCAATCTTTAAAACTTTAATTCCAGCATCGGCAACTTGATCTAAAAAATCAATCGTGCATAAGTCTTTAGGAGACATGATGTATTCGTTATCTAGTTCCATTTCAAAACCAGATTCTTGATCAATAACAGTATATTTTTTACGACAATTTTGTTTGCAAGCGCCTCTGTTTGCTGATGAATTATGTGAATGTAAACTCATGTAACATTTTCCAGAAACCGCCATACATAACGCTCCGTGACCAAATATTTCTATTTCCAATAAACGCCCTGCAGGACCTTTAATTTCTTCTTTGATTATTTGTTCGGTAATTTTTTTTACCTGACGTAAAGAAAGCTCTCTACTTAGCACAATAGTATCTGCAAACATGGCATAAAACTTTACCGTTTCTATATTGGTAATGTTTATTTGTGTAGAAATATGGACTTCCATTTGTGCAGCTCGCGCCATAGAAATCACTGCTTGATCCATGGCAATTACCGCGGTAATATTTGCTTCTTTTGCCTTTGTTATTAGTGTTTTTACAATGGATAAATCATGATCGTACACAATGGTATTTAAAGTTAAATACGTTCGTACATTTTTTTCGGAACAACGTTTCGAAATTTCTGTCAAGTCATCCAACGTAAAATTGATAGATGCTCGAGCTCTCATATTTAATTGTTCAACGCCAAAATAAATAGAATCGCAACCGTTGTCTAATGCAGCTTGTAACGATTCAAAATTTCCGGCAGGTGCCATTAATTCAATCTTTTGCATCTGCTTATTTTTTAAATTTTAAGACTTCCGATCTTCCTTTTTTGAAGATTTTATTGCTATTTCCTTTTCCTTTTCGCAATTCTTTTTGCTCTTCAAAAGACAATTGAATAATTTCTTGACAATCAGTAGAACAAGTGTTTTCTGTTTTTTCAGCACATTCATTACATTGAATAAATAATAAATGACACGCCTCGTTAGCACAATTTGTATGTGTATCGCAAGCTTTACCACATTGGTGACAATTAGCAACTACATCATCAGTAATACGCTCAGCTCTACGATGATCAAAAACAAAATTTTTACCAATAAATTTATTTTCAATTCCTTCATCTTTTACCTGACGAGTGTATTCTATAATTCCGCCTTCTAACTGAAAAACATTTTTAAAACCTTTATGTTTGTAATAGGCAGAAGCTTTTTCACAACGAATCCCGCCAGTACAATACATCAGTAAATTTTTATCTTCTTTATTATCTTTTAAATCTTCTTCAATAATATCTAACGAATCTCTAAACGTATCTACATCTGGAGTTACAGCGCCATTAAAATGCCCAATTTCACTTTCGTAATGGTTTCGCATATCTACACAAACGGTGTTTGGATCTGCTAACATTTCGTTAAATTCTTTAGCATTTAAGTGTACACCTTTGTTGGTAACATCAAAAGTTTCGTCATTTAAACCATCGGCAACAATTTTGTTGCGAACCTTTACTTTTAGTTTTAAAAACGATTTATTGTCTTGCTCAACTGCAACATTTAAACGGATATCCTTTAAAAAAGAAATGGCATCTAGTTGTTCTTTTAATTGCAAGAAATTTTCTGCCGGAACAGAAATTTGTGCGTTAATTCCTTCGTAAGAAACATAAGTTCTACCAAGAACATCAAGCTCGTTCCATTCGATAAATAATTTATCTCTAAAAATTTGTGGATTTTCTATCTTGTAATATTGATAGAATGATATGGTTAAACGGTCTTTTCCCGCTTCATCAATTAATGCAGCGCGTTCTTTTGCGCTTAACTTGTTGTACAGTTGCATGCTATACTTTTTTAAGTTTTACAAAATGTATTTGATTTATCTAAAAAATCGATGCAAATGTACTGATTTTTTGTGTTTTACTGTTTAAAAACATACTTTTTGAATTAATTTGATATTTTTTAAACTTTAACTAAAAATATCAATAAAAACAGATACAACTAATTCAATTTTTTTAAACCTTTGTATTATATATTAATTTTAGTAACACGTTAAAAAAATGAAAGTTGCAGTTGTTGGCGCTACCGGAATGGTAGGAAACGTAATGTTAAAAGTATTAGCAGAAAGAAATTTTAAAATAACAGAATTAATTCCTGTTGCTTCAGAACGTTCTGCCGGAAAAAAAATAAATTATAACGGTACCGATTATACCGTAGTAACTTTAGCAACCGCAGTAGCAATGAAACCAGATGTTGCATTGTTTTCTGCTGGTGGAGATACGTCGTTAGAATGGGCTCCGAAATTTGCAGAAGTTGGTACAACGGTTATTGATAATTCATCGGCTTGGAGAATGGATCCTACTAAAAAATTAGTAGTTCCAGAAATTAATGGTGATGTATTAACTATTGATGATAAGATTATTGCAAACCCTAATTGTTCTACGATTCAATTAGTGATGGCTTTGGCTCCTTTGCATAAAAAATATACAATGAAACGCGTGGTAATTTCTACCTATCAATCCGTTTCAGGAACTGGTGTAAAAGCAGTTGCGCAATTAGATAATGAAGAGGCTGGTATTGAAGGCGAAATGGCGTATCCGCATAAAATAGGAAGAAATGCGTTACCACATTGTGATGTTTTTTTAGAAAACGGATATACTAAAGAGGAAATGAAATTGGTAAAAGAACCGAAAAAGATTTTACGCGATGATTCTTTTTCTGTAACCGCAACGGCAGTTCGAATTCCTACTGCAGGTGGGCATTCAGAAGCAGTAAATGTACAGTTTAAAAATGAGTTTGATTTAAAAGAAGTTCGTGAAATTTTAAATAACACAGACGGAGTTGTTGTTCAAGATGATTTAGCGAATAACTTATACCCAATGCCAATTACAGCGCATAATAAAGATGAGGTTTTTGTTGGAAGAATCCGTAGAGATGAATCGCAAGCAAACACGTTAAATCTTTGGGTTGTTTCTGATAACTTACGTAAAGGAGCAGCAACAAATACCATACAAATAGCCGAGTATTTAGTGGCAAATAATTTGATTAAATCTGTAGTTACAGTTTAATAAGTTATTTTTATACCGAACTCACGTTTAATATAATCCTGTGCAAATTTGCACAGGATTTTTTATTTTTGATGTATGAATAAAAAACAGATCATAGAAAATACGATAGCGTTTGTAAAAAAAACGCTACAAGGCGCTGAAGGAGGACACGATTGGTTTCATATACAACGTGTGTATAAAAATGCATTGTTAATAGCTAAAGATGAAAAAGTGGATGTTTTTATGGTGTCAATTGGTGCTTTATTACATGATATTGCTGATGCAAAATTTTATGACGGAGATGAAACAGTTGGACCAAAATTGGCACGAGAGTTTTTAGAGAAACAGCGAGTAAATGAAGAAGTAATTGTTCATATAGAAAACATTATTCAATTTATATCTTTTAAAACAAGTTTATCAGACGGAGAAAAATTTACTTCACCAGAGTTGGCTGTAATTCAAGATGCAGATAGACTAGATGCTATTGGGGCAATAGGGATTGCACGTTGTTTTAATTATGGGGGATTTAAAAATAGGGCTTTATATGATCCTGAAATAATACCTAATTTAAATATGACAAAAGAGGAGTATAAAAAATCTACCGCGCCAACAATAAATCATTTTTATGAGAAATTGTTACTCTTAAAAGATAAAATGAATACCAAAACAGGAAAAAATATTGCTTTAGAAAGACATAATTATATGGAAAATTTTTTAAAACAATTTTATGCTGAATGGAATGGGTTGAAATAGAGTGTTTTAAGAGAATAATGTATTGTTTGTGTATTTTTATTGAAAAAAAAATAAAAAATATCGCTTTTCTTTGAAGATAAATTATATATTTACATCAGTAATTAATAATCCCCTTATTAATAGATTATCCCCTTAAATACTAAAAAAGCATCTAGAGAACTAGATGCTTTTTTACGTTTTATTAGGTGACTTTTATTTTCCAGGAAAAACAGGTTTTCTTTTTTCTAAAAATGCGGTAGTACCTTCTTTAAAATCTTCGGTACCAAAACAATCTCCAAATTCATTAATTTCAGTTTCAAAACCATTTACACCATCTTTAAAATTATCGTTTACAGCTCTAATTGCAGCACTAATTGCAACAGATGAGTTACGCATTATTTTACCAGCAATCTTTGTTGCTAAAGGTAATAATTCGTCTAAAGAAACAACGTGGTTTACTAACCCCCACTCTTTAGCTTCTTCAGCAGAAACCATTCCAGCAGTCATAATTAATTCCATAGCTTTTCCTTTACCAACTAATTGAGGTAAACGTTGTGTACCTCCATAACTAGGAATTACTCCTAATGATACTTCAGGTAATCCCATTTTAGCATTATCAGAAGCAATTCTGAAATGACAAGCCATGGCTAACTCTAATCCGCCACCTAAAGCAAAACCGTTTACGGCAGCAATTACAGGCGTAGCTAAATTTTCTACTAAATTAAATAATGATTCTTGCCCTAATCTAGCCAATTTACTTCCTTCTTCTACAGAGAAATTTGCGAATTCAGAAATATCGGCACCAGCTACAAAAGCTTTCTCTCCGCTTCCGGTAATAATAATTGCTTTTACATTTTCATCGTCTTCTAAATCTTCAAAAGCAGTACTTAGTTCTTGAATTGTAAAACTGTTTAAAGCATTTAATTTTTTAGGTCTGTTAATGGTAATTGTTGCTAATCCTTTAGAGATATCAACTAAAATGTTTTCAAAATTCATTTTTAATTAAGTTTTAGGTAAAATTACGGTAAAAACAGTTCCAACTCCTTCTGTTGAGGTAAAGTTGATAGAACCATTATACGCTTCAATTATGTTTTTTATCATGGCTAAACCTAAGCCCATTCCACTTGTTTTTGTGGTAAATTTAGGTTCAAAAATTAGTTCTTTGTTTTTATTTGCAATTCCTTTTCCGTTATCAGAAACCGTAATTTTTACATTATTTCCGTCAGAAGTTACTTTTACTTCTATTCTAGGCGCTGTATCGGTTTCTTTAATGGCTTGTGTTGCGTTTTTTACTAAGTTAGTTAAAATTCTAATTAGTTGTGTTTTATCTAAATGAGCAAATAATTCGGTTTCTTGCGGAATATAGTAGATGTAATCTTCGGTAAAAATATCGAGCGCATGTTTTACTACGCTTACCACGTTTAATTTTTCGCGACGTTGCGTTGGCATTTTAGCAAAGTCAGAAAAAGCAGAAGCAATAGAGCTCATTACATCAATTTGTTGAATAAGAGTTTCGCTATATTCTGCTAATTTTTCTTTAACATCTGCTGCTTCAGGATTAAATCGTCTTTCAAAACTTTGAACAGAAAGGCGCATGGGTGTAAGTGGGTTTTTAATTTCGTGCGCTACTTGTTTTGCCATTTCTCTCCAAGCTTGTTCACGTTCGCTTTTCGCTAATTTTACAGCACTTTCTTCTAATTGATCAATCATATTATTGTATGAATCAATTAAAGAATTTATTTCTGAACTAGCTGAGTTTAACGTAATTTTTTCATTCCGTTTATTTAAGCGAGTTTCTTTAATTTTTTGAGAAATTGTTTGAATAGACCTGGTAATATAGCTTGATAAAAAATAGGCCAACGAAATAGCAATGATAAACATAAGTAAGTACACCAATAGTAAACGCGATATAAATTCGCGTAACTCGTGCTCTTGTTCTTCGTTGTCTTGTGCAATTTGTATTTGTAAAATTCCTATTCGTTTAAAACGCGGATCATATATATAGGTATATGAAGATTGATAAGTAGCACCTTCTTGATAATCTTTATCTGTGTGTTTATGGTTTGAGTTATTTGCAAGCTTATTAATGGTTTCCTTGGGTAAATTTTTACCTTCTTTTTTATCAAAATTATAAGGAATAGACGATTTTAATAATACACCATCCATATCGTACATAGATATGGTAAGTTTATGTACGTAAGCAATATCGTAAATTCTATCTTGAAAAATTTTTGATAAATTTTTGGTAATAACCGGATAAGTAGTTCTACGTTTTAACTCAATTTTAATATCGTTTTTAGTAGAGGCTTCTTTACGTGCAAAACGCAATTTGTTATAATCATCTGTTTGCTCGCCGTATTGATAAATGGTAACACTTATAATTAAAACAGATGCCAATAATACTAGCAGTATCATTGATAAAAAAATTCTAATTCGTAACGATATTCTTTTAATATTTGGCAAACCTACAGTTTAATTTTTTTTGTTTTCATAATTAGTGTATCATCAAATTTACCATCATTATCCCAATCGGATATTGATGTTCCTTTAAAACCATTTTTTAATTGTTTTATTTTATACCAAGCTTTTACTTGTTTTCCTAAATAAATATAATTTATAAATAAACTATCGTTTTTGGTTTTCCATTTACCGTTAGTTTCGTCAACTTTTTTTCCATTAGGCTGTTTAAACCAAGCAGAAAATGTACCGTCTTTTTTGTAAGATGATTGTGCTCTACCAGCATTAGGATTGGTGAAATTGTCTTCAAAAACAGATGTGCTATCGGTTTTATTTACCGTTGGCATTTTAATTTTTAAATAGGTAGTTTCCCAATTACCAACCATATAATCAGATAAATTCTTTTTTTCTTTTTGATTACAAGTAACAAAAAGCATTCCGAAAATAAGAATAAGAAGATATTTTGTTTTCATAATTACGATTGTATTTTTTCTTCCTTTGTATGTAATAAACGCGTTAGTTTAATAGATAAATCTAGTAAAATTATTTTAGCATTTCCGTTTCTTTCTATATGATATTGCGCGTCGTTTACTTCTTTTTCGATAGTTAAAATATTACCACTGTGAATAAAAGGAGCGAATTTTGAAAGTTGAAAATTAGCAGATTTTGTTTCTAAAAAAACCAAATCAGGTGTTCCGTAATTTAGTAATAAAGCTTGTCTAAAAAACTGTAAACAATATTGTAAAAATTGTTTTTGCGTTTCCCTTCCCGATTTTGCAATAGTTTCAGACCAACCGATTAAATCTTGAATAACAGCGGCATTTCCTTTGGCTTTAAAAGCAGCGCGAATCCAAATAATAAACCATTCTTCAAAAACTAAATCGTTAGAATTGTTGTTTAAAATATGCAATGCTTTATTGTAATTTCCTTCGGATTGATGTGCTATTTTAACCGCTTCATTTTCTAAAACATTTTCGTTTTTAACCAAAGTATTGGCAATATCAGCATCGTTTAAAGAAGGGAAATTTAAGGCTTGACAGCGAGATTTTATGGTGTTTATAATTTGCTCTTCATCTTCAGTAATTAAAATAAAAACCGTTTTACTTGGCGGTTCTTCAATCAACTTTAATAATTTATTAGAAGCAGCAATATTCATTTTTTCTGCCATCCAAATAATCATCACTTTAAAACCACCTTCGTACGATTTTAGTTGTAGTTTTTTAACAATATCTTGGGCTTCATCTACTCCAATCTGACCTTGTTTATTTTCTACTCCAATATGTTGCGACCAGTTAAATAAGCTTCCGTAAGGTTGCTTTTCGATAAAAGTTCTCCAATCTGCCAAGAATAAATTACTAACAGGATGCTTTTTTACCGAATCGTTGGTGGTTACCGGGAAAGCAAAATGCAAATCGGGATGTTGTAATTTACTACATTTTATATTACATGCTTCGCTGTTGTTAGACGAGCTACAAAGTAAATATTGGGCATAAGCAATTGCCATAGGCAAAGTACCAACGCCTTCTTTACCAACAAAAAGTTGTGCGTGCGGTATTCGGTTATTTTTTGCCGATTGCTGTAAATGCTTTTTAATATGTTCTTGCCCTATAATTTCATCGAAAGTCATGCAACAAATATAAGATTTCAACTTCATTGAACAATTAATAAAAGAAAGATGAGATTGTTGATTTGGTTCTGTTTAGAATGGTTCTATTTTAGTATCTTTGCTTTCCAATTTATACTTGATTATTTTGAATTCAATAGCAACTTTACATGTAGGAGAGCGAGGAATTATATCAGAAGAATGTTTAGATATTATTCCTTTAAAATTATTAGAAATGGGTTGTTTACCTGGAACGGAAGTAAAATTATTGCAAATAGCACCATTTAAAGATCCGGTTTACATTTGTGTAAACGGTAGTCATTTAGCCATACGAAAAGAAACGGCAAGTAAAATTGTAATTACGAAAATATAACGGATGAGCAAACACATTAATGTAGCTTTAATTGGAAATCCGAATACCGGAAAAACTTCACTTTTTAATCAATTAACAGGTTTAAATCAAAAAGTTGGTAACTACCCAGGAGTTACTGTTGATAAAAAACAAGGAACGTGTAAAATATCGACAGAAACTACGGCAATTATTACCGATTTGCCAGGAACTTACAGTATTAATCCAACATCAATAGACGAAAGTATTGTTTTAAAAACACTATTAAACGTTAAAAAATCTGCAAAACCAGATGTAATTGTTGTAGTTGCTGATGTTGAAAATTTAAAACGAAACTTATTACTGTTTTCTCAAATTCAAGATTTAAAAATCCCTACCATTTTAGCCTTAAACATGGCCGATCAAATGAAACGTAAGGGAATTTCTATTGATATTGAGGGTTTAGAAAAAGAATTACAAACAAAAGTTGTTTTAATTTCTGCTAGAAATAACGAAGGAGTAAATAATATAAAAACAGCAATAGAAAGCTATAAGTCGTTAAAAACACACTCTAACTTTAAAGAAATTGCCACCAAAATTGAGGCAGCATATTTTAATAAATTATCAGAAATAAGCAGTAGCTTTTCGGTATACGAATTATGGATGATGCTTACCAAAAAGCATACTTCTTTACTTTCTGATGATGAAAAAAAACAGCTTCAATCTTTTGAGAAAGATATTACCAAGCAAAAAAAATATCAGCATAAAGAAACTATTTATCGTTATCAAAAAATCAATTCAATTTTAAAAGAAACCTATAAAGTTGATGCTTCTAAAGCAACCGATTTACGATCGAAATTAGATCGTGTTTTTACACATAAATTTTTCGGTTATTTTATTTTCTTCGGATTATTATTGTTGATTTTTCAATCGGTTTTCGATTGGGCTTCTACACCGATGGATTTAATAGACGGTTTATTTGCAAATATTGCTGAGTTTACTAAAGCTAATTTACCTGCGGGGAAACTTACCGATTTGTTAACAGACGGAATTATACCAGGAATTGGCGGAGTGATTATTTTTATTCCGCAAATAGCCATTTTATTTTTATTCATAGCCATTTTAGAAGAAACGGGTTATATGAGTAGAGTGGTTTTTTTAATGGATAAAATAATGCGTCGTTTTGGAATGAGCGGTAAAAGTGTAATTCCGTTAATTTCAGGAACTGCATGTGCCATACCAGCAATTATGGCAACCCGAACTATTTCTAGTTGGAAAGAGCGTTTAATTACCATTTTAGTAACGCCATTCACAACTTGTTCTGCACGTTTGCCAGTATATGCAATTTTAATTGCGTTGATAATTCCAGACACAAAAGTACTTGGAATTGTAAGTTTACAAGGCTTAACTTTATTAGGATTGTATGTTTTAGGTTTTGGCGCTGCAATTATTGGTGCGTATATTTTACATAAAACATTAAAAATAAAAAACACATCGTTTTTTGTGGTAGAAATGCCAAATTATAAACTTCCGTCTGCTAAAAATGTATTTTTTGATGTATTAGAAAAAACAAAAGCATTTGTTTTTGGAGCAGGAAAAATAATTTTAGCCATATCAATTGTATTGTGGTTTTTAGCATCGCACGGACCATCGTCATTTAAGAATGCTGAAAAAAATGTGATAGAAAGTACGGCAAATCAACAATTATCAAAAGATGAATTATCGCAAAAAATAGCTTCTGCAAAATTAGAAAATTCATATATCGGAATTGCAGGAAAAACAATTGAACCTGTTGTAAAACCTTTAGGTTATGATTGGAAAATAGGAATTGGTTTAATCGCTTCTTTTGCTGCAAGAGAGGTGTTTATAGGTACATTGGCAACTATTTATAGTGTTGAAAATGATGATGAAGATATTACAACAATTAAAGAAAAAATGGCTTCTGAGATAAATCAAGAAACGGGCGAAAAACGATTTAATTTTGCTACTGGAATGTCTTTATTGCTATTTTACGCATTTGCAATGCAATGTATGGCAACTTTAGCGATTGTTAAACGAGAAACTAAAAGCTGGAAATGGCCTGTAGTACAATTGGTAGGTATGGGAATTTTAGCCTATTTATCGGCCTTTGTAGCATATCAAATATTAAGTTAATGCAAGAAATTATTACTTATATAATTGTAGTTTTAGCTGTTTTTTTTCTGATTAAAAAGTTCTTTTTAAAGTCGAAAAAAAATAAAGGATGTCATACCGATTGTGATTGTTCTTAAAATTAGCAGTATTTTTTAATAACACATTTAACAAATAATGTATGTTTGTGGTATTATAATTGATTTGGTAAAACTATTATTGATTTAAAAATTTATACATGAAAAAAATATTTTTAATAGCAATGTTTGCTGTTGGTTCGTTTGCTCAAGCACAACAAGAAGTAAAAATAGATATTTTAGACGCCTTAGCACTAAAAACGGTTGAGGTTTCTTACGAATATTATACTAGTGAAAGTTCATCTATTGGAGTATCAGGATTGATTAATTTCGAAAAAAAATCTGCTGATTTTAGATATAATGAGGAATGGATGATTACACCTTATTTTCGTCATTATTTTACAAGTAATAGTAATTGGAATTATTTTGGTGAAGTTTTTTTAGGGATTAATAAAGGGGAAAGAGAAATTGATTTAATTGGTAGTAGTGCAAAACAATATAAAGAATATACTGATGGAGCTTTAGGAATTGCTTTAGGATCTAAATACGTGTCTTCTGGAGGTTTTGTAGTTGATGTTTACGGTGGTTTAGGACGAAATATGTTCTCGTCAGAATCTCGTTCTGTAGTACCAAGAGTAGGGGTGAATTTAGGATATAGATTTTAATATTTTAAGAAATAAATAATAAAAAAAGCTCGCGTTATGCGAGCTTTTTTGTTGATAAGATATTTGTTAATATAAAAGCTATGATTGCTGGTAATACCCAACCTAAATGCTGATTTGCTAACGGAATAAAAGCGATAATTTCAGTTAAATGTTTTTTATCAATAATAAAAGCTAAAAAATCTGGAATGCTAAAAATAAAAGTAACCAACACTACGGTTTTAAAAACAAAAGCAGGAGTAAATTTATTAGGAACAACATTTAAGATGATTAAAATAATGGTAATCGGGTAAATAAACATTAATGCAGGTAAAGCAATATTTATAATATAACTCACATCAAACTGACCAACTAAAACACCAATAATACAGCCAATAAAAGCGGTTATTTTATAGGTTTTTTTCGAATTATTGGTAATTCCTTTTATATAATCGGCAGTACCTGTAATAATTCCTACCGCGGTGGTAAAACAAGCCAAGGCTACTAATACACTTAAAAAAACAGTACCAATATTACCTAAGGTTTGCGTACTTAAATCGCTTAAAATTTCAGATCTAGTAGCGGTATTGTTAAATATAGAGTTAAATAAAGCTCCGTTATAAATTAAACCAGCGTAAATAATTAAAAGTCCAAAACCAGCTATAAAACCAGCTTTGGTTATCAGTTCTTTTTTATCTTTAAAAGAACTTTTTTTATTAAAACTTAATGAAATTACTAAAATACCACCCACAACTACAGCGCCGATAGCATCAAAAGTTTGATATCCTTCTAATAAACCATTTATAAAAGGAGTTTTAAAAGTAGATGGATTTATTATTTCTGGCGCAGTAAACATTCCTATAAAAATGATTGCCAATAATATTAGGATAATTAACGGAGTTAAAAACTTACCTAATAAACTTAAAACTTTTGTTCGATTAATTGCAAATAAAAAAACCAATGCAAAATAAAAAGTACTTGTTATTAGCGAACTGCTATTAAAATAAGGAGCAATTGCCATTTCGTGGGTAACCGAAGCTGTTCTTGGTGCTGGTAAAGCAATTGAAATTGCGTAAACAATAAAACAGTAGATTGAGCTAAAAACAGGCGATACTTTTTTACCAAAATCGTACATGGTTCCTTGTAATTTAGCGTGTGCTAAAATTCCTAGAATAGGTATAAATACAGCGGTAATAAAAAAACCAATTGTTACCCAACTCCATAAATTACCGGCATTTTTACCTAAAAAAGGAGGTAAAATTAAATTTCCTGCTCCAAAAAACATAGAAAATAAAGCAAAACCCGTAACGTATATTTCTTTTGTTTTATTCATTTTTAGAGGTGTTTTTAATGATAAGTAAAATAAAATTTACGGCTAAGTATAAAAGCGCAATTACAATTAAGGTAAATTTTATAAAAGCAAAATAATAGGCTATTAAAGACCATAATTTATTCGTACTTCCTAATAATAATTGTATTAAGCTAACGTTTTCTATCGCGTCAAAAATTGCTGTAAAAAGTTGTGAAAATAATAAAATAAGTCCCACGTTATAAAATGGATGACCTTTCCAAAGTTTTTTATTGAGTTTGTGAATTAACAAGGCAATTAAAAGCGGATAAATCATCAGAAATAAAAAATCTAATCCAACACTAATTCCTGCACTAATTTTTGCTTTTACATTCCAAGAATTTAAAATAGCTTCAGAAGTTTCAAAGTCTTTTGCTAATTCAAAAGATAAAATTCCGTTTTTACAAACAGTATTTATCAAATAATAATCAATACTTAACATACAGTATAGTATGGAAGCCGTAGCAATAGAGAGGAAAATAGTAAGTTTTTTTTCATTATTTACAGATAATGAAGAAAAGGGAGAGGTTAACATGATTTTAGAATAAATACTAGCGAAAGATACATATTTTTGCAAGATGCAAGACTTTATCGTTTATAAAAATAGTAGAATCGCTTTTTCGGATGTTGGTAAAGGGAATGCGATTGTTTTACTGCATGGTTTTTTAGAGAATTCGACAATGTGGAGTAATATATCTGCGGAATTATCAACCAAAAATCGAGTGATTTGTATTGATTTATTAGGTCATGGAAATTCAGAATGCATAGGTTATGTTCATACAATGAATGATATGGCATTGGCGGTAAAAGAGGTTTTAAAATCGTTACGACTTAGAAAGTATATTATAATTGGGCACTCAATGGGAGGATATGTTTCTTTAGCGTTTGCAGAGAAATATCCGAAGCATATAAAAGGATTGTGTTTGTTAAATTCAACTGCTCAAGCAGATACTAAAGAACGAAAAGAGTTGCGTTCAAGAGCTTGTAAAATAGCAAAAACCAATTATAATAATTTGATAAAAGTATCTGTTGCAAATTTATTTACCTCTAAAAGTACAACTCAGTTTATTTTAGAGATAGAAAAAGTAAAGAACGAAGCATTAAAAACTCCCGTACAAGGATATATTGCAGCAACAAAAGGGATGCAATTAAGAGAAAATAAAGAGGCTGTTTTGCAAAAAATAACGAAACGATTAATTATTACAGGAAAAAACGATCCGATAATAAATTATCAATCAATAGTATATGAGTCTGCGCGAACAAATACGCCTTTGGTAACAATTTTAGGTGGGCATATGAGTTATGTAGAGGCTAAAAATGAGGTGTTAGAAGCTGTAAAAGAGTTTATTAATTTTTAAAAAAGCATTTTTTTATGTATTTTTAAGTCGAATAATATTCCCTCAAATAAAAACAAATATGAAAACCCACCATTTATCAAAAGAAAAATCATTATTAAGTAAATATTTAAGAGAAATAAGAAGTGTAGGAGTGCAGAATGATTCGATGAGATTTCGAAGAAATATCGAAAGAATTGGCGAAATACTAGCCTACGAATTAAGTAAAGAATTAACTTTTGAAAGAGTAGAAGTTGAAACTCCTTTAGGTATTAAAGAAACGAAGTTACCTATTAATCGGTTAGTTTTATGCTCGGTACTTAGAGCAGGAATTCCATTACATAATGGTTTGTTAAATTATTTTGATGACGCTGAAAATGCTTTTATTTCTGCATATCGTAAGCATCATGTTGAGGATGAGGAATTTGATATTGTTGTTGAGTATTTAGCGTCACCAACAATTGAAGGAAAAACATTGTTATTAGCAGATCCAATGATTGCCACAGGGCGTTCGTTAGTGGCTGTTTACGAGAGTATAAAAAAACACGGTACACCTAAAGAAATACATATATTATCTGTTATTGGTTCAAAAGAAGGAATTAAACTAATAGAAGAGTTTTTTCCTGAAAACACTAACTTATGGGTGGCAGATATTGACGACGAACTTAATAGTAAAGGTTATATTGTACCTGGTTTAGGTGATGTTGGCGATTTAGCTTTTGGGGCAAAATTATAAGATTACAAAAAGGGTGCTACAATCGAACTAATTAAAAATAAGATTAACACCACATCTGCAATCCATTTTTTTTGATATAACTCTAAGCCATTTGCTAATATTATAGCAGTAGGAAAAAACAGCAATAACAATTCGCCACCAGTTCTATTATCTATTAATAAAATAATAAAAACAGCAATAATTAAGTGAATAAGCGTTAAAATCCAGTTTTTTCTAAAAGTATTAAGAATTGCTAACGCTTTTGGACTTTTTAGTACCATTGCTGTTATTACAAAAACACCAATAAGTATAATTGAAAATAGATAAGAAGTGCTTAAATATAAATTTATATTATAAGTAAAATCCCAATTAAAGAGAAGGTAAAAATCGTTTACCTGATCATACCAAAAACAGTAGGTAAAAAACAAAAAAACAACACTTGCAAAACTAATTACCGGTATTAATAATGTTTGATACGTAAAATGATGATGTAAATAAATAGAAGCATACAGTAACACAGCAAAAATTACCGTGTAAGGCTCAATTAAAAAAGCAATACCTAGCCACAAACCACCATCAAATAATTTATGAAAAGTGTTTTTAGGCGATTGTAAACTGTAAACTTTTCGTAAAAAAATAAGTACGGTTAAACAAGTGTAAAAAGCTTTGTTAATTTGTATGGCGTCAGGAAAAAAACCAATAAGTATTACAAAAAATAAAAAACTAAAAGAGTTATCAAAAGTTAATTTATTTTTTGCGATAATAAAGTTAAAAACAGCAAAAACAACAATAAAACCAAGTAATTCTTTAAAAGAATTAAAGGATATTTCTTCGGTTAAAAAACGAAGAAAAAAGTAAATTAAAAATAGCGTAAAAATTACGATGAAATTTACAGGTTTAGATTTACCGAAAAAATTGGCTAACATGGTTTCTTTTTATACTTTTGCAACTGTAAATATAATCAAGTTATGTTAGGATTAAATATTTTTAGATTAATTGGAGATTTTTTTGAGTTAATTTTCATTCCATTTAAATGGTTAAGATTAGAAGTTGCTAAAGGAGATTTAGGATGGTGGACTTCAAATGCCGTTAACTGGATATTTGTATTAATTCTAATTGTGTTATTTGGGTATTGGATGAAGCAATCATCAATCTTCTTAAAAGAAGGAACTGAAGACCGAGCTTAATTTTTAGATACATTGGGAAGCAAAAATAAACTAAAACGTTTTAAAGAAAATGAAACGTTTGCTAATGTAATTCAGCCAACAAGAGAAGAGGTAATTAACGATTTTTCTTTAAAAGGAAAATGGAATACCTTTTTTAAAAACGACAACCCTATAGTTTTAGAGCTAGGTTGTGGTAAAGGTGAATATACGATAGCATTAGCAGAAAAAAATCCGAATAAAAATTTTATTGGTATTGATATTAAAGGAGCTCGTTTTTGGCGTGGTGCTAAAACCGCTATTGAAAACGACATGCAAAATGTTGCCTTTATTAGAACGCAAATAGAATTGGTAGCTTACATTTTTGCTGAAAATGAAGTTGATGAAATTTGGATAACATTCCCAGATCCACAAATAAAATATCAACGAACAAAACATAGAATGACTAATACGGCATTCTTAAAAAGATACCATCAAATTTTAAAAGAAGATGGTATTATGAATCTAAAAACCGATAGCGAGTTTATGCACGGTTATACTTTAGGTTTATTACATGGTGAAGGTCACGAAATTTTACACGCCAATCATAACGTGTATAAAAATGAAGGCGCACCAGAAGAGGTAACTTCAACGCAAACTTTTTACGAAAAGCAATACTTAGAAAAAGGAAAGCCGATTACGTATATCCGTTTCAAATTGAATTACTAACTTTACTCGGTGAGTAAAAATCAAAATTTTTTCGAAAGAGTTTACGAGGTTGCAAGGTTAATTCCTTTTGGCAAAGTAACCAGTTATGGTGCAATCGCAACATATTTAGGTGCAGCACGATCTGCCCGAATGGTAGGTTGGGCAATGAATAAAGCACATAATTTAGATGATATTCCTGCACATAGAGTTGTAAACAGAATAGGTTTACTTACAGGGAAACAGCATTTCGATGGCACTAATTTAATGCAGCAATTATTAGAAAGCGAAGACATTGTAGTGGTTGAAAACCAAATTCAAGATTTCGAAAAAATATTTTGGAATCCATCCGAAGAACTTCAATAATACTTACTTATTACCGTATAAATTTTCGCTATTTAAACACTTTATTTTCTGCGCTCTAAAACGTATCTTTGTTCTTTAAAAATAATTTAATTAAATACTCTAATGAGTTTTAAAAAAGAAGATATATACAAAGCGTTAGAAACGATTACTGCACCAGGAGAAGGTAAAAGTTTAGTAGAAAACGAAAACATAAAAAACATTGTTGCTTTTGGCGAAGAAGTAATTGTTGATGTTACTATTTCAAACCCATCTTTACAAGCCAAAAAGAAGGTTGAAGTTGAAATTATGAAAGCAATTCACGAGCACGTTCATCAAAAAATTGATGTAAAAGTGAATGTAAAGGTTGAGGCAAAACCTAAAGAAAATCCAACACAAATAAAAGGAAAAGAAATTCCGAATATTAAAAACATTATAGCTGTAGCTTCTGGAAAAGGAGGTGTAGGAAAATCTACCATTACATCAAATATGGCAGTTTCTTTAGCTAAAATGGGCTTTAAAGTTGGTGTTTTAGATGCCGATGTTTATGGACCATCACAACATTTAATGTTTGATGTAGCAAACGAAAAACCATTAGCAGTAAAAGTAGATGGGCGTTCTAAAATGAAACCTGTTGAAAATTACGGAGTAAAATTACTATCCTTAGGTTTTTTTACAGATCCTAACCAAGCTGTAATTTGGCGTGGACCAATGGCATCAAAAGCATTAAATCAATTAATTTTTGATGCAGATTGGGGCGAATTAGACTTTTTGTTGATTGATTTACCTCCAGGTACAGGAGATATTCATTTATCAATCGTACAAGCAGTGCCAATTAACGGAGCCGTAGTGGTAAGTACTCCACAAAACATAGCTTTAGCAGATGCTAAAAAAGGAGTTGCTATGTTTAAACAAGAAAGTATTAACGTACCTGTTTTAGGTATTGTTGAAAATATGGCATACTTTACACCAGCAGAATTACCAGACAATAAATATTATATTTTTGGTAAAGGTGGTGCTAAAAACTTAGCCGAAGATATTGATACTAGCTTTTTAGGAGAAATTCCGTTAGTACAAAGTATTCGTGAGGCAGGAGACGTAGGGCATCCGGTAGCATTACAAGAAAACACGCCTTTAGAAAAAGCATTTACCGATGCAACTAAAGAAATGATTTCTCAGTTATTAAAAAGAAACGCGAATTTACCTGCTACAGAAGTAGTTCGTATCACTACAATGAGTGGTTGTAGTACAAAATAATAAAACGGTTATGACAGCAACAGAAATAAAAAACAACGTAGAAAAAGCATTAGAAGAAATCCGCCCTTTTTTAATAAGCGATGGTGGAAACATTAAGCTATTATCTATCGAAAACAACAAAGTAAAAGTTCAGTTAGAAGGAGCTTGTAGTGGCTGTTCAGTAAACCAAATGACGTTAAAAAACGGAGTAGAAGCAACTATTAAAAAATATGCGCCAACAATTGAAGAAGTAATTAATGTAGCATAAATGCTGATTTTTATCAGTTTTTAATAACTATATACTTATTATTTTTGGGCGTTCGAGCGTGCTTTCGCTACTCGCTTTTTTAAAATAAAAAAATATTTTAAAAAGAGCTTAAACAAACCGCTCAATCACTAACGCATAAAAACATTCCTGTCTTTTTTTTAAAGACAGGAATGTCAATATAAAAAAGAAATTCTTGTAGTAAAATGATACAAACAGACATATTAATTATAGGAGCAGGACCAACAGGATTGTTCACTGTTTTCGAAGCAGGATTATTAAAACTTCGTTGTCATTTAATTGATGCATTGCCACAAGCAGGAGGGCAATGTTCAGAAATTTATCCTAAAAAACCTATTTACGATATACCAGCGTATCCAGAAATTTTAGCAGGCGATTTAACCGATAAATTAATGGAACAAATTAAACAATTTGAACCAGGATTTACCTTAGGAGAACGCGCTGAGACAATCGAAAAACAAGAAGATGGTAGTTTTATAGTAACCACCAATAAAGGAACAAAACACCAAGCGACTGTAGTAGCAATAGCAGGTGGTTTAGGAAGTTTTGAACCACGTAAACCACCAATTCCTAGTATTGCAGATTATGAAGATAAGGGAGTTGAGTATATGATTAAAGAACCAGAATTATACCGCGATAAAGATGTTGTAATTGCTGGAGGTGGAGATTCTGCTTTAGATTGGTCTATCTTTTTAACAGATGTTGCAAAATCGGTAACTTTAGTACACCGAAGAAACGAATTTCGAGGTGCTTTAGATTCAGTTGATAAAGTACAAGAATTAAAAGATGCTGGAAAAATTAATTTAGTTACACCGGCTGAGGTAAAAGGAATTGTTGGTAAAAATAAAGTTGAAGGTGTTTTAATAGCACCAAAAGACAAAGAAGAATATACTTTAGCTTGCGATCATTTTATTCCGTTGTTTGGTTTGTCTCCAAAACTAGGGCCAATTGCAAATTGGGGATTAGAAATTGAAAAAAATGCTATTAAAGTAAATAATGCATTGGATTATCAAACAAATATTCCAGGAATTTATGCTATTGGCGATGTAAATACGTATCCGGGAAAATTAAAATTAATACTTTGCGGTTTTCACGAAGCAACTTTAATGTGTCAAAGTGCATTTCAACGTATTTTTCCAGATAAAAAATATGTAATGAAATATACAACTGTTGGTGGCGTAGATGGTTTTGACGGAACCAGAAAAGAAGCTCCGAAAGCGGTTGTTAAAAAAATTGAGTAAGTCTTTATCAACTTTAAAATTAAAATAAATTGACATTAATAAACTATATAGAACAACTTTCGCAAGATAAACTCTTGTATTTTGCCTTACCTATATTTTTTATTTCGATGTTGATTGAATATAAAATTGCATCAGAAAAATACAATATAAAAGACACAAAAGTATCAGTGTTAATGATGGTTTTTTCTGCAATTGTAGAATTTATTCCTAAGGTTTTAGCATTTATAATCTTCTTTTATCTGTATGAAATCAGTCCATTAAAAGAAGTTGTTCAGCGTCAATATTGGGCGTGGATTCTGTTATTATTTGCAGATGATTTTGCTTATTACTGGTTTCATCGTTTAAATCACGAAGTGCGATTATTTTGGGCAGGTCATGTGCCGCATCATTCGTCAATTCACATGAATTTAGGTACAGCTTTGCGCCAAGGAGTTGGTGAACGTGTTCATAAATTTTTCTTTTGGATGTGGATTCCGTTATTAGGTTTCGATCCTTTAATGATGTTTACTATGATGGGTGTAAGCTTAATTTATCAGTTCTTTGTACATACAGAATTGGTAGATAAATTACCAAAACCAATTGAGTTCATATTCAATACACCATCGCATCACAGAGTACATCATGCATCAAATATTCGTTATTTAGATTGCAATCATGCGGGAATCTTAATTATCTGGGATCGTTTATTTGGTACTTTTTCTAAAGAATTAAAAGAAATTGAACATCCCGTTTACGGTTTAACAGTAAATATTGAAACGTATAATCCTATAAAAGTTGCTACTCACGAGTATTCGGCAATTTGGAAAGATGTAAAAAGAGCCACTAAATTTTCTGATAAGCTAAATTATATTTTTAATTCACCCGGTTGGTCACACGATGGTGAAGATAAAAGAGCGAAGACTTTACGTAAAGAAATGAATTTGTAATATGGAACAAGACGTTACCCTAAAAATAACTGACAGAGAAGGTGTTTTACACGAAATTCAAGCACCTACAGATATGGCAATGAATTTAATGGAAGTAGTTCGTTCGTACGAAATTGCACCAGAAGGAACTATTGGTATTTGTGGCGGAATGGCAATGTGTGCCTCGTGCCAATGTTATGTGAATTCAGAGCATGAATTACCAGCAATGAACGATGATGAAGATATGATGTTAGCAGAAGCTTTTCATGTAGAAGAAAACAGTCGTTTGGGATGTCAAATTCAAATTACATCTAAAATGGATGGTTTAGAAGTAACTTTAGCGCCAGAGAGTTAAAAAATCTCACATACTTTTCTGTATATTTGTAGAACAAGCAACTAAAAGTTCTAACAAATGTATTTAGACTTATTATCACACTTAAAATTCTTAATTAAAAGAAATCCTGAATAAGCATTAATAATTAATCGCGTAATTAAACTAATTTATTAATTATCAAAAACTAATTATTATGTCTCGTTATCATTCATTGGGTAAAATCCCAAAAAAAAGACACACAACTTTTAAAAAACCAAACGGAGAATTGTACCAAGAAGAGTTATTTGGTACTGCTGGTTTTGCAGGAATGTCGTCGTTATTATATCATATTCATCCGCCAACAGTTGTCACAGAAATTAAAGATAAAGGATCTGTTGTGCCAAAAATAGGCGTTGAAAAAAACATGAAAGCTTTAAGTTTTAAAGGATTTTCTTTACCTGTTGAAGAAGATTTTTTAGACAGTAGAAAAACTTTATTTGTAAACAATGATTTGCACATTGGTTTAGCAGCGCCAAAATCTTTTTCGAAAGATTATTTTTATAAAAATGGTGATGCTGATGAAATGCTTTTCATTCATGTTGGTTCAGGAACTTTAAGAACAAATTACGGTAATATTCCTTTTAAATATGGTGATTATTTAATTATCCCGAAAGGGGTAATTTATCAAATAGATTTTGATACAGAAGACAATCGTATTTTATATGTAGAATCTTTTGAGCCAATTTTAACACCAAAAAGATACCGTAATAATTTTGGACAATTATTAGAGCATTCTCCTTTTTGTGAGAGAGATATGCGATTGCCAGAAAACTTAGAAACACACGATGAAAAAGGCGAGTTTTTAGTGAAAATTAAAAAACAAGGAAACATGTGGGAATATGTGTACGGAAATCACCCTTTTGACGTAGTTGGTTGGGATGGATTTCATTATCCGTATGCATTTTCAATTCACGATTTTGAACCAATAACAGGTAGAATTCATATGCCGCCACCAATTCATCAAACATGGGAATCTGCAGGATTTGTGGTATGTAGTTTTGTTCCAAGAATGTACGATTACCATCCAGAAAGTATCCCAGCACCATATCATCATAGTAATATAGATTCAGAAGAATTATTGTATTATGTTGATGGTGATTTTATGAGCAGAAATGGTATTGAAAAAGGACAAATTACCTTGCATCCAGGAGGTGTTCCTCATGGTCCGCATCCAGGAGCAATAGAGCGAAGTGTTGGTAAAAAAGAAACTGGCGAATTAGCGGTTATGATAGATCCTTTCAGACCGATGTCTATCACCGAAGAAGCTTTAAAATTACAAGTAGATGATTATCATAAATCTTGGATTTTATAAAAAATTAAAAACAATTTCTGATTTACATTTAAGTCTCTTAAACTTAAAAACTCAGAATAAAAATATCATTTAAAATGGCAAAAGAAATAAAATCAGTAAACTACGGTTTAGAAAAAATATTTGAAGGAGCGCAAGATTTCTTGCCTCTTTTAGGAACAGATTACGTGGAATTTTACGTAGGAAACGCAAAACAAGCAGCACACTTTTATAAAACTGCATTCGGATTTCAATCACACGCATATCGCGGATTAGAAACAGGTGCAACAGATTCTGTAAGTTATGTATTAACGCAGGATAAAATCAAGTTGATGCTAACAACTCCGCTAAATAGCAAATCACCAATAAACGATCATATTGTGCAACATGGTGATGGTGTAAAAATTGTAGCACTTTGGGTAGAAGATGCGAGAAAAGCGTATGAAGAAACGACCTCTCGTGGCGCAAAATCTTATATGGAACCAACTGTTGAAAAAGACGAACATGGAGAAGTTGTAAGAGCAGGAATTTACACTTATGGAGAAACTGTACACATGTTTGTTGAGCGTAAAAACTATAACGGAGCATTTTTACCAGGATTCGAAAAATGGGAATCAGAATATAATCCGCCAGCTGCAGGTTTAAAATATATTGACCACATGGTTGGTAATGTTGGTTGGAACCAAATGGATGTTTGGGTAAAATGGTACGAAGATGTAATGGGGTTTGAAAACTTTTTATCTTTTGATGACAAGCAAATTCATACAGAATACTCGGCATTAATGAGTAAAGTAATGTCTAACGGAAATGGTAGAATTAAATTTCCAATTAACGAACCAGCAAAAGCAGCAAAACGTTCTCAAATTGAAGAATATTTAGATTTTTACGAAGGCGCTGGTGTGCAACATATAGCCGTTGCTACTGATGATATATTAAAAACAGTATCGCAATTAAGAGCAAACGGAGTAGAATTTTTATCAACTCCGCCAGATGAATATTACAAATCTGTTCCTGGACGTTTAGAAGAATTTGATCACGAATTAAGAGAAGATATTGAAAAATTAAAATCTCTAGGAATTATGATTGATGCTGATGAAGAAGGATATTTATTACAAATTTTCACCAAACCAGTAGAAGACAGACCAACGTTATTTTTTGAAATTATTCAAAGAATGGGAGCTCGCGGATTTGGAGCAGGAAACTTTAAAGCATTGTTCGAATCTATTGAGAGAGAACAAGAAAAAAGAGGAACTTTATAAACTAAAAATACAAAGAGCCAAGAATAACTTCTTGGTTCTTTTTTTATACAAATGAACAAAGACGAGCTTTTAAAAGCAATAGAAAAAAAGTACGATAAATTGGGTGTTCCGTTAGAAACCATGCTAGAAGGTTTATTACACAGCACTCCAATTACGTATTGGGATTATATTCAAACCGATGCTTTATTAGGATTACAAATTCCACGAACTACCGAAAAAGATGAGATGGTTTTTATCATGTATCATCAAGTAAATGAGTTGTTGTTTAAAATGATTTTGTGGGAAATAGATCAAATTTCATTGACTAAAGAAGCAATTTCTGCAGAAAAATTTTCAAAACATTTAATGCGAATCAGTCGTTATTTTGACATGCTTTGTAGTTCATTTAGTGTGATGGGAGAAGGAATGGATGTAGAGCAATATTTAAAATTTAGAAATACGTTAGCACCCGCAAGCGGATTTCAAAGTGCGCAATACCGTAAAATTGAATTTGCTTCAACAGAATTAATCAACTTAATTGATGCGCGTTTTAGGGACACAATTGATAGAGGATCTTCTTTTAAAAATGCGTTTGAACATTTGTATTGGCAAGCTGCAGGTAAAAATCATCAAACAGGAGAAAAATCGATTTTAATTCAGTTATTTGAAGAGAAATATATGGGAGATTTTATCGACTTTATGGAAGATTATAATGATTGTAATTTGTCTAAAAAGTTTCAACAATTACCCGAAGATGTTCAAAAAAACCCTGATTTAATCAAAGCAATGCGTCATTACGATTATACAGTAAATGTAAAATGGGTGATGGCTCATTACAATGCTGCTGGAAAATATTTGGGCGGAGGAGATAAAGATTTAGAAGCAACTGGCGGAAGTAATTGGCGTAAATACATGCATCCAAAATATCAAAAAAGAATTTTCTTCCCTTATTTATGGAGCGAAGAAGAACTTAAAAATTGGGGAACTTTTTAAGTTCAATTATCCATCTAAAAAAAGCTGTTTGATTTTTAAATTGAACAGCTTTTTTGTGTTTGGAACAATAATTGTCTAACTTTTTTCATAAGTTTGAATATCATGAAGAGAAAAATAGTTATCATTTCAGTACTTTTTTTTACCATAATTACTTTTGGTCAAGAAAAAAAAGTTGCATTTAAAGATGGAGAATGGCTTAAATTTAAAATGAGTTATAGCGGATTTTTAAAAGCAGGTAATGCAACATTGTCGTTAAAGGAAGAAGATTTAAATGGTAAAAAAGTATTTCATGCTACAGGAAAAGGTTGGACTACTGGTATGATTAAGTGGTTTTTTAAAGTAAAAGATAACTACCAATCGTATTTTGATGTAGATACAGGTAAACCGTATTTATTTAAAAGAAAAATAAACGAAGGAGGTTATAAAAAAAACTTACAAATAACTTTTAATCAGCAAGAAAAAAAAGCTCATGTTGAAGATTTTATAAAAAAAAGAAATCTTGAGGTTCCTGTAAATTCACCACAAGATATGATTTCTATCTACTATTTTTTAAGAAATTATAACACCAAAGGAATGAAAAAAGGGGAGGAAATAAAGACTGAGGTGTTTTTAGATAATAAAAGTTTTGAGTTTAAATTACGTTTTTTAGGAAATGAAATATTAAAAACGAAGTTTGGAAAAGTGAACACTCAAAAATTTAGACCAATTGTGCAATCTGGTAGAGTTTTTAAAGAAAAAGAAAGTGTAACAATCTGGATAACAGATGACTATAATAAGATACCCGTAAAAATTCAAGCATCTTTATCTGTGGGATCTCTTCGTGCAGAATTGTCGGAATATAAAGGATTAGCAAATCCTTTTGGTAAAGGATTTAATTAAAATTAAATAAGTTGTTTACTTATTGTTAAAGTGCAATAAACAAAAGGTTTTATTTGTATTTTTGCTGATAAACTAAAATTTAAACAGCTTTCTTTGAAAAAATATATTTTCCTTTTTCTTGTTTTTTGCCTCTTTTTTTCTTGTAAAGAAGAGAAACCGCCAGTAATTAAACTTCCAGTTAAAATAGAAAAACCTAAGCCAGTTTATCTTTTTGGATTTAATTTAGATCATTATAATTTAATAAACGATACTATTAAAGATGGGGAAAGTTTTGGACTTATTTTAGATAGATATCATGTAATGTATCCTAAAATTAATAAAATAGCAACGGTAATTAAAGATACTTTTGATGTTAGAAGAATCCGGTCAGGAAAGGAATATACTGTTTTAGCATCTAAAGATTCACTTCAAAAAGCACAGGTTTTTATATATAAACATAATAAAGTAGATGCAACAATTATTAATTTTAAAGATTCTATTATAGAAGCTTATAAAGTTCGAAAAAAAATTAAAATAGTAGAGAAAGAAGTTGCAGGAAAAATATTTTCAAACTTATCTTTAACGATGGATAGTTTAGGTTTAAAACCAACTTTAACAAATTCGGTTGCTGATATTTATGCATGGACACTGGATTTTTATCGACTACAAAAAGGAGATGATTTTAAGTTAATTTACGAAGAAAAATTTATTAATGATACTACTTTTGTTGGTTATGGAGAGATTAAAGCAGCAGTTTTTAAGCATAAAGGTGAGGATTTATATGCCTATAAATTTGTTGGAGATTCTATAAGAAAGATTCCTGAATTTTATGATGAAAAAGGAAATATGTTACGTAGAGCATTTTTAAAATCACCAATAAAGTTTCAATACAGAGTTTCGTCAAGGTATAATTTAAGAAGAAAAATAGCACTTTATGGTAGAGTACGTGCCCATAGAGGAACCGATTTTGCAGCTAAATACGGAACGGAAATTATGGCAACCGCAAGCGGAACAGTTGTTGAATCTAAAAGAAGAGGCGGTAATGGTAATTATGTAAAAATAAAACACAATAGTACTTATTCTACCCAATATTTGCATATGAAAAAACGAAATGTTCGTGTAGGAGATTACGTAAAGCAAGGAGATGTAATCGGTTGGGTTGGTATGACCGGAAATACCAGCGGACCCCATGTGTGTTATCGTTTTTGGAAGTACGGAAAACAGGTAGATCCTTTTAGAGAAAAACTTCCATCGGCAGAACCTTTAGATCCAAAAATGAAACCAGCTTATTTTAAATTTATCAAGCCGATAAAAAATCAATTAGATTCTATAAAATTACCTATAAAGAAGGATATATTACCCGTTTTTAAGATTCCTTCAACTAAAAAAGAAATATTGCTTAAACACTAATTATGCCTTTACAAAATATCAATCCAACTGAAACTGAAGCTTGGAAAAAATTAACCGAACATTTTAGTGAAGCAAAAAACTATGAGTTAAAAGCGCTTTTTAGAATGGATAAAAACAGAAAAGAAAATTTTTCTATTTCATTAGATGAATTTAAGCTTGATTATTCTAAAAATCATATTACTCAAAAAACAATCGATTTATTAATTTCTTTGGCAGAAGAGAGTAAGTTAAAAGAGGCAATTGCTAAATATTTTTCAGGAGATAAGATAAATGTAACTGAGGATAGATCAGTTTTACATACAGCGTTAAGAAGTAGTTCTAATGATGCTATTTTTGTTGAAGGAAAAGATGTGAAACCTAAAATTCAAACTACTTTAAGAAAAATAAAAACCTTTAGCAATAAAGTAATTTCAGGGAAATGGAAAGGCTACACAGGTAAGTCAATTACCGATGTTGTAAATATTGGAGTAGGAGGATCAGATTTAGGTCCAAGTATGGTGGTAGAAGGGTTGCAATTTTATAGAAATAAACTAAATACACATTTTATATCAAATATTGATGGAGATCATGTTGCTGAATTATTAAATAAATTAAATCCAGAAACCACATTATTTATAATTGTTTCAAAATCATTTACTACAGACGAAACGATTACAAATGCAAATACAATTAGAAATTGGTTTTTAAAATCGGCAATAGTTTTTGATGTTGCAAAACATTTTGTTGCGGTTTCTTCAAATATTGAAAAAGCGGTAGATTTTGGAATTGATAAAAAAAATATTTTCCCAATGTGGAATTGGGTTGGAGGTAGATTTTCTTTATGGTCAGCAGTAGGTTTGTCGATTAGTTTATCTATTGGATTTGATAATTTTAAAGAATTATTAAATGGAGCTGAAGAAGTAGATGAACACTTTAAAAATACTGATTTTAAGAATAACATCCCTGTTATATTAGGGTTATTAGGAATCTGGACAAATAATTTCTTTAAGTGTGAAACTGAAGTTATTCTACCGTATACTCAATATTTATCAAAGCTTCCTGCTTATTTACAACAAGCTATTATGGAAAGTAACGGAAAAAGTGTTGATAGAAACGGTAAAGAGGTAACTTACCAAACAGGGAGTGTTGTTTGGGGAGCTGTAGGTACCGATATGCAACATGCTTTTATGCAGCTAGTACATCAAGGAACAAAATTAATACCAGCTGATTTTATTGGATTTGAAGAGTCTTTACATGGTTTAACGGCGCATCATAAAAAATTAATGGCAAATTACTATGCTCAGATGGAAGCTTTAGCCTATGGTAAAACAAAAGAAGAAATTCATTTAGAACTGAAAACGGAAAATCAATTAGATAAAATAAATCAATTATTACCTTACAAAGTTTTTAAGGGAAATCGCCCAAGTAATTCACTTTTACTTAAAAAGTTAACACCAAAATCTTTAGGAATGCTAATTTCTACTTACGAACATAAAATTTTTACTCAAGGTGTAATATGGAATATTTATTCATACGATCAATTTGGAGTTGAATTAGGTAAAGAACTTGCTAAAAAAATATTAATTAATTAAGTTTAAGTTGTTTTTAGTGTTTTATTTCTAGATAATTAATGTTAAGATGTTGTTAAAAACTTAACATTAAGTTAATATTAAAGGAGGGTAAAAGCAAGACCTTTGCGCTGCATTTAATAACAATTTAGATTAGAAATGAAAAAACTTAAAAATGTTTTACTAATAGCACTGTTTTTTACAGTAGCTACAGTTTTAGGACAAACTAAAATTACTGGTACAGTGGTTGACGAAATGGGTGAGCCATTACCAGGAGCTAATGTTGTCGTTAAGGGAACTACAAACGGAATAGCAACTGACTTTGATGGAAAGTTTACGCTAAGTGCTAAAAAATCTTCAGGATTTGTAACTTTATCTTTTATAGGGTACATTAATAAGGAGGTAGCTTACTCAGCTTCAAATGCTAATTTAGGAACTATTGATTTGGCACCTTCAAATGTGTTAAACGAAATCGTAGTAACAGCAACTTCTTTTGCTATTGATAGAAAAACTCCAGTAGCAGTATCTACAATTAAAGCAGAAGATATTGAAACAAAATTAGGAACTCAAGAATTTCCTGAAATTTTAAAATCTACACCTGGTGTATACGCTACAAAAACAGGTGGTGGTTATGGAGATTCAAGAATTAACTTACGTGGTTTTAGATCAGAAAACGTTGCGGTTATGATTAACGGAGTACCAGTTAATGATATGGAAAACGGAGCTGTATATTGGTCTAACTGGGCTGGTTTATCAGACGTAACATCTGCAATGCAGGTTCAAAGAGGTTTAGGAGCATCTAAAGTAGCGGTGCCTTCTGTAGGGGGAACAATTAATATTATTTCTAAATCTACGGATGCTGAACAAGGAGGAAACGTAAAAATGTCAGTAGCTAATGATGGTTATTTTAAATACGGTATGACTTTGTCTACTGGATTAATGGATAATGGTTTAGCAATTACTGCTTCAGCTGCAAAAATCTCTGGAGACGGTTATGTAGAAGGACTTCAATTTAGTGGAGTTAATTACTTTTTAAATGTTTCTAAAGTATTAAACGATAATCATAAATTATCTTTTAATATTATTGGTGCTCAACAAGAGCATGGTCAAAGATATAACACAAGAACTATTGCACAAAATAGAGCAACAGAACAAGGTGGTCAAAGATTTAACCCAGATTGGGGTTATAGAAATGGTAAGGTAGAAAATATTTCAAAAAATGTTTATCATAAACCACAAATTTCTTTAAATCACGATTGGACTATTTCTGATAGAACTTTTGTAACAACTGCAGTTTATGCTTCATTTGGTTCGGGTAACGGTAGAAGACAAGAAGGAACTGGTAAATTTACCAATGATGATTACAGAATTGGAGATTTTGATACTCCTATTGATTTTGATAGAATTGTTGCAGAAAATAAAGCAAACGGAGCATTAGGTGCTACGGATGTATTTACAGCATCAGTAAACGAACATAAATGGTATGGTGTTTTATCTACTTTAAAAACAGAATTAACTGAAGGATTATCATTGTCAGCTGGTTTAGATGCTAGATATTACAAAGGGATACACTATTACGAAGTTACAGATTTATTAGGAGGTCAGTATTGGTTAAACTCTAAATCAAACGATAATAACTTCAACGAGCCATTAAAAGTTGGTGACCGTTATAATAGAGATTACGAAGGTAGAGTGTTAAACTATGGTGTTTTTGGTCAATTAGAATATTCTAAAGACGATATATCAGCTTTCTTATCTACTACAATTTCTAACACTACATATGGAAGATCAAGTTTTCTTGATGATTCATCTAATCCAAACGGAAACGTTTCGCCAGATGCTGACTTTTTTGGATTTGGAACAAAAGGTGGAGTAAACTATAATTTAGATGAAAAAAACAATGTATTTGTTAATGTTGGTTACTTTTCTAAAGCTCCTTTCTTAACAGGTAACGTATTTTTAAATAAAGAATCTGTTGAATTGAACAAAGATGCAATTAACGAAAAGATTTTTAGTGCAGAGATAGGGTACGGTTTTAGAAGCGAAAAATTCAATGCAAATGTTAACTTGTACAGAACTTCTTGGTTAGACAAATCGGTAACATCAAGAGTTCAAGATCCAGATAATCAAGGACAGTTTTTAGAAGCTAACTTACCAGGATTAGATGCTTTACACCAAGGGATAGAGATTGATTTTATTTACAAAATGACTGATAAACTTATCTTAAACGGTATGGCTTCTTTTGGAGACTGGACATGGCAAAGTGATGTAAGAGGTGAAATCTTTGATCAATCAGGAACATCAATTAAAACTGTAGAAGTTAACGCAACTGATTTAAAAGTATCAGATGCTGCACAAACTACTTGGTCTTTAGGTTTAAATTATAAAGCATTAGAAAAATCATCTATCTTTTTAGATTATAACTATGCTGGAGACCTTTATGCTAAAATGGATATTACAAGAAGTACTGATAGAAAAAACACTTGGCAATTACCAGAATATCATTTATTTGATTTAGGTGTTAGACATGGTTTTGATATTGCAGGTTTAGATGCAACTTTCTCAGGAAAAGTAAATAACATTTTTAACACTGAGTACATTTCAGATGCATTTGATGCAACTGAAAACATAAACGGAACAGAGGTTCATAACTCTACAAATGCAGGAGTATATTACGGAGCAGGTAGAACTTTCAGTTTAGGTTTAACAGTTAAATTTTAATAAATAAAACCATGAAAAAAATATTTTTATTATTAACAGTTTTTACAATGGTTTTCACTTCTTGTGAACCATTAGAAGACATCAACGCTAAAGTTGATGCACAAGATAATGCAATCGTTGGTGATGCTGAATATACATTAACAGATGACGATTATGATGCATTAGGTTTAAATTACGGAAGTTTTAACTCGGTAGATGATGCTAAAGAAGATATTCCAGGTTTGTTAACAGAAATGTACCCAGCATGGGGAAATAAATCTTCTGTTTTAGTTGGATATAAATTATATGTTGGAAGAGCTTTCGGATTAAGAAATTACGAATTAGGTTTAGAAGACTATAAATTAAGTGGAAGTGATATTTTAGGTTTCGAAAGTACTGTAAATCCAGCTACTTTTTTACCACAAATATTAGAAAACAACAACAGTTCAGCTAATGAAGGTGATTATGTTTCAGCAACATACAACCAATATACTGGTAGCACAACAGCTATTACACCATTAGTTTCTTTAGAAGAAAATTTTGATTACGGTGCAACGGCAGGAGATTTAACAACAATTTCAGCAGGAGCATGGGTAAACCATTCAGGAGCTTCTAACCAATTAATGTATGCTACAACAGGTTTATCTATGACAGATTATCCTTCAGATGCTGCAGGTGCGATGTCTTTATCTAATGCAGGTTCAGAAGATGTAAATAAAGCTTTTACTACTGATATTACATCTGGAATGGTATATTCTAGTGCTTTAATTAATTTAAGCGAAGTAGGTAATGGTACTTATTTCTTTCACTTAATGGAAGAAGATGGTAGTTATGCTTTTTCTGCAAGAGTTGGAGCAAAAAATGATGGGTCAGATAAAATTTTATTTGGTATCGGGGCTAGTTCAAGTTCATTAACATACGGTACTACATCATATGACTTAAATAAAACATATTTAGTAGTTGCTTCTTACAACACAAGTAATGGTGTTTCTAACCTATATGTATTAGATGCAGTTACAGATACTGAGCCAGATACACCAGAAGCTACCAATACAGGAAATGCAAATAACACTGCAAAAAGAATTGGTATACGTCAAGGTAATGGAGGACCAACAGGTACAGTTGATGGTATACGTGTAGCTAATACATGGTCTGCTATCATGAACAATGGTAGTTTACCTGATGAAATTGTTGGAGAAAAAATAGCTACAACAGTAATGTATACTTATGAT